>JAACEH010000171.1 GCA_011682595.1 Anaerolineaceae bacterium | reverse complement strand
CGGTGACCGCCGCGACGCAGGAGATGCTTCGCGGGCGAATCGAGAACGTCCTGAAGACGCTGACCTACCGCGAGAAGGAGATCATCAAGCTCCGCTACGGTATCGGCGACGGCTACACTTACACGCTGGAGGAGGTCGGCCGAATCTTCAAGGTCACCCGCGAGCGCGTCCGACAGATCGAGGCCAAGGCGATTCGCAAGCTGCAACATCCGGTCCGAGCCCGCAAGCTCGAAGGCTTCCTGGACGGCGTGATCGAGCGGACGGAGTAGCTCGTGCTTCGCAGCGAAGCGCCGCTTCGCAGAGTAGTATCCGAGAATCAATCAAAGAAGAAGGCGCGGAGCACCATGCGGCCCGCGCCTTTTTCCTGCGCCTGAAGCGCAAAGCAAAAGCGGCGACCCCTTGCTCATGGGCCGCCGCTTGGCCGATCGTACTGTTCCCGCGGAAAGTCCGCAGCCGCATCTAATCCTTCAGCGCCGCGTGGGCCGCGGCGAGCCGCGCTATGGGCACGCGGTACGGACTGCACGAAACGTAATTCATCCCCACCCGATGGCAGAACTCGACGCTCGACGGCTCGCCGCCGTGTTCGCCGCAGATGCCGATCTTCAAGTTCTTCCGCGTCTTGCGGCCGCGCTCGATGCCGATCTGCACCAGCTGCCCGACCCCCTCGGTGTCCAGGGCCTGGAACGGATCGCGGGCCAGGATTTCCTTCTCGATGTACTGCGGGACGAAGCTGCCCACGTCGTCGCGCGAGTAGCCGAAGGTCATCTGCGTCAGGTCGTTGGTGCCGAAGCTGAAGAACTCGGCCGTCTCGGCAATCTGGTCGGCCACCAGGGCCGCCCGCGGAATCTCGATCATCGTGCCGACCATGTACCTGACCTTCACGCCCTTTTTCTTGATCACGGCCTTGGCCGTGGCATGGGCCAGGGCGGACAGGGTCTCGATCTCCCTGCGGACACCGACCAGCGGAATCATGATCTCCGGCAGCACCTTGACGCCCTTTTTCTTGACGTTGCAGGCCGCCTCCATGATGGCCCGGACCTGCATCTGGCCGATCTCGGGATAGACCACCGCCAGGCGGCAGCCGCGGAAACCGAGCATCGGGTTCATCTCGTGAAGCTGCTCGACCTTGGTCCTGACCTGGCCGACCTTGATGCCCAGCCGCCGGGCCATCTCTTTCTGATTCTTGTCGTCGTTCGGCAGGAACTCGTGCAGCGGCGGGTCCAGCAAACGGATGGTCACCGGCAGACCGTCCATGGCCTTGAAGATGCCCTCGAAGTCTTTCCGCTGCATGGGCAGAAGTTTCTTGAGGGCCTTGCGGCGCGCCGCTTCGTTGTCGGCCATGATCATCTCGCGGACTGCCCAGATGCGGTCGCCTTCGAAGAACATGTGCTCGGTCCGCGTCAGCCCGATGCCCTCGGCCCCGAACTCCCGAGCCACCTTCGCATCGAGCGGCGTGTCGGCGTTGGTTCGCACGCCGAGCTTGCGGAACCCGTCGGCCCACTTCATCAGCGTGGCGAAGTCCTTGCTCAGCGTCGGCTCGACCGTGGGGACCTGGCCCTCCATCAGTTCGCCCGTGGTGCCGTCGAGCGAGAGCCAATCGTGCTCCCTGATGGTCTTACCGTGGGCGGTGATCTTCCTGGCCTTGTAGTTGATATGCAGCGCGCCGCAACCGGCCACGCAGGTCTTGCCCATTCCGCGGGCCACGACCGCCGCATGGCTGGTCATGCCGCCGGTGGAGGTCAGAATGCCGTTGGCCACGGCCATACCGCCAATGTCCTCGGGGCTCGTCTCGTGGCGAACCAACAGCACGCTTTCGCCCATCTCGGCCAACAACTCGGCATCGGCCGCCGTGAGGCAGACCTTGCCCGTGGCCGCCCCGGGACTGGCCGGCAGGCCCTTGGCGATAACCTTCCGCGGGGCCTTGGGGTCGAACATCGGGTGCAGCAACTGGTCCAGCGAGGCCGGCTCAACGCGAAGGACAGCCTCCTTTTTGTTGATCAGCTTCTCTTTGACCATGTCGACGGCGATTTTCACCGCCGCGGCTGCAGTGCGCTTACCCGTGCGGGTCTGCAGCATGTAGAGTTTCTCTTCCTGGATGGTGAACTCGAAGTCCTGCACGTCGCGGTAATGCTTCTCCAGGCGGCTGGTGATCTTGAGCAGTTCCTTGTGGCACTTGGGCAGGTAGTCGCCCAGTTGGGCGATCGGCAGCGGCGTGCGGATGCCGGCCACCACGTCCTCGCCCTGGGCGTTCATCAGGAACTCGCCGTAGAAGACGTTCCGGCCCGTGGCCGGATCGCGAGTGAAACAGACACCCGTGCCCGAGGTGTCGCCCATGTTGCCGTAGACCATCGTCTGCACGTTGACCGCCGTGCCCAGCAGGCCGGTGATGTTGTTGAGTTGGCGATACTTGATCGCTCGCGGGGCGTGCCACGAGTTGATGACGGCATCGATCGCCCCAGAGAGCTGCTGGCGGGGGTCCGTCGGGAAGGCCTTCTTGACGTGTTTCTTGTAGACGCCCTGGTAGGCCTTGCACAGCGCCTTCAGGTCCTCCGCACTCAGGTCGGTGTCGAGTTTGACGCCGCGCTTCTTTTTCAGCCTGGCCATTTCGTGCTCAAAACGCTCATGCTCGATGCCCATGACCACGTCGCCGAACATGTTGATGAACCGCCGATAGGCATCCCAGGCGAACCGCTCGTTACCCGTCTTGGCAATCAGGCCCTGGACGGCCGCCTCGTTCAGCCCCAGGTTCAGCACCGTGTCCATCATGCCCGGCATGCTGACCGCGGCGCCCGAGCGGACGCTGACCAGCAGCGGGTCATGATCGTCGCCGAACTTCTGGCCCATGACCTTCTCGAGTTTGACGATGTTCCGGTCGATCTCGGTGGCCAGGCCGGTCGGCCATTTGCGGCCGCCCTTGTAGTACAGGTCGCAGACCTCGGTTACTATGGTGAATCCCGGCGGAACCGGCAGGCCGATGTTGGTCATCTCGGCCAGGTTGGCGCCCTTGCCGCCCAAGGTTTCCTTCATCTCGGTGCGGCCCTCAGCCTTGCCGCCGCCAAAAAAATAGACCAGCTTCTTAGCCATCTGCTTTCTTCTCCGTTCTCTCTTACCGATGCTTCTTGCCGTAGCAAAACCCGGAAACGCAGCCCGGCAGCCACCCTCTGCGGCCGCAGCCCTCATCGTAGCCCCGGGAAAATATCAGAGAACACGGCCCAAGTCAAACTCTTTCGGCATAGACTGGGCCTCTCGGGGACATGGCCCGTCCTGCAGACCGCAGGCCGGACTCATAGCAGGTGGATGTTGGCCAGGTAGATAACGGCGGTGACGGTCATGATAGAGATGAGCGTTGAGACAAAGACCGCCGCGGCGGCGTAGTCGGCGTTGTTGCGGAACTCGGTGGCCAGGACGGCGGAGAAGACGGCCGTCGGGAAGGAGATAGAGACCACCAGGACGGCCAGCAGCCGGTCTGAGATCATCAGAAACTCATAGCCGAGCTGCGCGCCGAGCACCCGCAGGGCCAGCCCCACGCCCAGGCCGACCGCGGGACCGACGATCAGCCGCATGAACACGCCGACCGAGATGTTCAGCATCTTGCCGTGGATCTTCACCCGCGACAGTTGGGCCCCCAGGGACAGTAATGCAACCGGCACCAGGGCCACGGCGAGCGTCTTCAGAGGAACCCACACCAGGGGCACCGTCTCGATCCTCTCGGCGCCGAGGCCGACGCTCCGGCACAAGGCCCCGATGATCAGCCCCCAGATAATCGGCACCTTGATGATGCGCTTGATCGTCGCGGCCAGGCTGGGGCTGTTCGAGGCGGCCATGAACATGCCCAGGGTGAAGCCGGTCAGGCTCTGGGTCACCAGGACCAGGGCCTGGATGGCCCCGCCGAAGTCGCCGAAGGCCTGCTGCTGGACAGGCAGGCCGTAGTTGGCCGAGTTGTAGATGATGATCGAGTTGGTGAAGGCCCCGCGCATGCCGCGGTCATGGCCCAGCAGGCGCGATACGCCCTGGGCCAGCAGAAACAGAATCGCTACCGAGGTGAAGCAGAAAAGCAGGACTTGCCCCAGTTGCGTGCCGGTCATGTCGGCACTGACCATGTTGACGAAGATCAGGGCCGGGGCGAAGATGAACAGGTACATCCTGGCCAGAGGCTCCGGCTCGATGATCTTTCGCCAGCCCAGCACAAAGCCGATGGCCAGCATCACGATGACCGGGGCGATTACCTTCATGGCAATCAGCGTCAACTGTTCGGTGTCCATCAGCTCTCATTTCAGCAGGCAAAAAGCATCGACTCGGCAAAGAGGTCCTGGAAGTCCGCCCGGGACGACAGTTCCACGTGTTCGACACCCAGGCTGATCTGCTCGACGGTTTCGCGCAGGCGGCGGTCCAGCAGGAGCATCCGCGCCCCCGCCCCGGCGGCGTTGCCGACGAAGCGCACCTTCTCCAGCGATACCGGCGGCAGCAGGCCCACCCCGCGGGCCCGCTCGGGGCGAATGAAATTGCCGAAGGCCCCGGCCAGCATCACCTCGTCCAATCGCTCAGCCGTTATGCCCATCTCGGCCATCAGCACCGACGCCCCGGCGAAGATCGCCCCCTTGGCCAACTGCACCTCGCGGACATCAGGGTGGCCCGAGTCGGTCTCCTCGGCACGCACCAGAACAAAGGCCGCCTCGCCGTCCTGTCCCTGCACCCTGGCGGCCAGTTCGGCCGGCAGGTCCTCGGCTTTCTCCATGCGCCCGGTCTGGCTGATGATGCCCAGTTCCAGGCACGTGCCGACCGCTTCGATCAGCCCCGTGCCGCAAAGTCCCACCGCCGGAACGTCGCCTATGGTGTGCACCCGCAGCTTGCCCTCATGGACGTCCACCCGGTCGATCGCCCCGGCGGCGGCCCGCATGCCGTACTTGATCCGGGCCCCCTCGAAAGCCGGCCCGGCCGCGGTGCTGCAGACCAGCAGGCGGTCGGCGTTGCCGAGCACCAGTTCGCCGTTGGTCCCGATGTCGATGACCATCCGCATGTTGGGCGAGTTTCGCAACCCCGTGGCCAGAATCACGCCCACGGTGTCGGCCCCCACAAAGCCGGCGATGTTCGGAGCCACGTAGACCGCGCCGCGCTTGTTGATCTTCAGGCCCAGGGCCCGGGCCTCGACGCTCATGCCCTGCCGCAGGGCGGCAATGAACGGCGCCCGGGCGATGTTCGCCGTCTCCAGCCCCAGCAGCAGGTGCGTCATGGTCGTGTTGCCGACGACGGTTATCTCGTAAATGTCCGTCCGCTTGATCCTCACCTGGCGGCAGAGCTGCTTGACCAGGCCGTTCAGGCAGTCGGCGATCAGCTTCTGCATTTCCTTCAGCCGGGCGGGGTCGCTCTGGCAATACTCGATCCGCGAGACCACGTCGTCGCCGCGCGAGGTCTGCGGATTGGCCGTCGAGACCACGGCCACCTCCCGGCCCGTGGCCAGGTCCATCAGTGCAGCCACGACGGTTGTCGTCCCCACGTCAACCGCGATGCCGTAGTTGGCGGCCGACGTGTCGCCAGGCTCAAATCCCACCAGGTGCTCGCCGAGCACGACCGCCGTACCTTTGAACGAGGCTTCGCGTATCCTGGCGGGCAATTCGCGGGCCATGGGCAGGTCGGCCGTCGCCTCGGGGCTGATTTCACCCAGGGCCCAGGTCACGCGGTCGAGGTCGCAGCGCTGATCGTCAACGCTCGGCCCGGACAGTTCCAGGTACATCCGACGCACGTTCGGGTCGAGGTCGACCTCGGTCTTCAGGCCGCTCTCGAGGATCTGTTGGTCAAAAAGCAGCGTCTCGGCTGGAATGACCACCGTCATGTCGCAAGTCACACGGGTCTGACAGGCCAGGCGGAGGTTCCGCTGGAGTTCCTCGGCCGACAGGTGCTCGGTATCCGGTGCGGTCGGCGGCGGCGTGCCGCGGGTAATCTCGACGCGGCATCCCCCGCAAGTCGCCTTCCCGCCGCAGGGGGCGTTCATCTCGATGCCCGCGCTTCGGGCGGCATCCAGAAGCGTCCGGCCCTGGGGCGCCTCGACCTCGCGGCCGAAGGGCTGAAATATAACCCGGTGTGTCGTGGCCATGATCGCCTTTCACTGGTCCGCCGGCCTTGGACCGGCAAATCCGCCACCACCCAACCACCCAAGTACCCAACCACCCAAGCACCCAAGCACCCAAGCCCTCAAGTATCCAAGCCACTCAATGGGGCGAGTATAGCACGGAAACCGTGGGGGTCAAGGCGGGTGCAGAGCCTGTCTGCCCTCT
>JAACEH010000170.1 GCA_011682595.1 Anaerolineaceae bacterium | reverse complement strand
GTAATGTCGCAGACGGCCAGCAGTTTGGCGCCCGGTGTCGCGTCGATGTTCGGCTTGTGAGCGAGCTCGGCCATGCGCCCAAAACCGATGATTCCAAAGCTGACTGCCATGACTCGCCCCTTCCTCTGCCGGCGGATTACCGCCTGGGTGCCCATCAGTAAAGTGCGGCCCGACGCCGGGCCGCAGGAATAAATGCTCTCGCCGAGTCGCCTCGGACCGCCGGGGCCACCGTCACATCATGCCCCATTCCTTGATCTTCTGGATGATGGCCCGCTGGTCCGCTTTGACCTCCAGGCTGCGGTGCCACATGTCCAGCGCGTTCTGCCGCAGCTCGTGCTGGTTGGCGTCCTTCAGGAAGAAGATCATGTAAATTGCAGCCAGGGAATTCATGGCCCGATAATCCTCAGGGGCCAGTTCCAGGCAGCGCTGGAACTCCTCGATGGCCACGCTGAAACGCTCCATCTTGCTGTAGGCGATACCCAGCCGGCGGTGGGCGATCTCACTGTCCGGGTCGAGTTCCACCGCCCGCTTCAGGGCTTCCAGGGCGTCGTTGTTGCGGCCCTGCTTGAGGTACAGCGTGCCCAGGTTGATGTAGACGGCCTCCTGATTAGGGTCCAGGGCCAGGGCCTTCTTGTAGGCCCGGATCGCATCATAGGGTTTTCCCGTCACATCGTACAGGGCGCCGAGGTTGCTCCAGGCGAACGGCTGCTCGGGGTCCAGCTCAACCGCCTTCTCACAGTGGGTCAAGGCCTTGTCGTATTCCTCGAGGTTGAAGTAGCAGACGCTCATGTTGATACGCGTCGGAACGTCGCGAGGCCGCAGACCGACCGCCCCCTCGTAGGTGGCGGCCGCTTCCTGGTTGCGGCTCAGCGACTGGTAGACCGTGCCCAGGTTATAACGGTACTCAAACTCGTATGGCAGCAACTTGATGGCCCGCTCATAGGCGGTGGCGGCCATTTCCATCTTCTGCTTGTCGCCATTGGCCTGTTCGCGATTGACGTCGCCGATCTTGGCCCAGGCGATGGCCAGCGAATCGTCGAGTCTGACCGCCTGCTCGAACTCCTGCAACGCCTCGTCCATCTTCTGCTGATCCAGAAGCAGGTATCCCATCCCCGCATGTCGCAGGGCCTTCTCCTCCCCGCAACCCGACACGGTCGCCCCGGCCAGCACCAACATCGTCGCCAGCACCATCAGTTGTCTGGACATCATGCTCGCTCCTTGGATGACAACGGTTCTCTCGTGCTTCGTAGTGAGCTACTTCGCAGAGTAGCATTCGATGCCTTCAACCACAAGACCTGAGGCACTGTTTCCTTTTCCTTTTCCTTTTCCTTATAGGGGCGGATTGTAACCCCCGCAGCCCCGCCGTGTCAAAACCTTTGCGGGCCCGATGGCGGTGATGTTGCGGCCGGAGCGGCGCTTTTTTCGCCCTCTTTCGAACCTGCCGTCTTGACAAGGGCTGCCCTGTCGGGGAAAACCTTGCCTATGTCCGCTTTCCTGGGGCCGGTCGCCGTCGGCGGCCTGGCACTCGACAACAACCTCGTCCTGGCCCCCATGGCCGGATACTCGCAGCGCGCCCAACGCGTGCTGGCTCGGCACTATGGCGCGTCTCTGGCCGTGACCGAGATGATCAGTGCCTACGAAATCCTCCGCCCCGGCCGCAAAACCCGCCGGCTCCTGGAGATTGTTGACCAGGACCGGCCGCTGGGCGTCCAGGTCTTTGGAACCGATCCGGCCATGATGGCCGAGGCCGCCGCCAGGGTCGAGGCCATGGGCTGCTTCGACCTGCTGGACGTCAACCTGGCCTGCCCGGTCCGCAAGATGCTGGCCAAGGGTAACGGTGGGGCCATGCTCAAAAATCCGCAGGCCGCGCTGAAAGTCCTCGAGGCCATGCGCGGGGCGACGCGTCTGCCGCTGGCCATCAAGGTTCGCCGGGGCTTCGACGGGTCGGCCGACAGCCGCCGGCGGGTCGATGAACTCCTGGCCGGGGCCCAGACAGTCGGCATCGACGCGGTGACCATCCACGGCCGCACGGTCGACCAACTCTACCACGGTCAGGCCGACTGGGCGGTCATCGACCAGATGGCCTGCCGCCTGAAGGTTCCGGTTTTCGGGAGCGGCGACCTGACCAGCGCCGCGGCCATTGTGACCCGGCTCCGCGAAACTTGCGTAGCCGGCGTGGCCGTCGCTCGCGGGGCGGTGGGCCGCCCGTGGATTTTCCGCGAAGTGCTGCAACTTGCCGCCGGACGGGGCATTGAACCTGTGTCGCGCAGCCAGCGCGTCCAGTGCATGTGGCGGCACTACGAAATGCTCTGCGACGAACTGGGCCAGTACACCGCCATTCGCATCATGCGCCGCTTCGGCATATTCTACAGCAAGGGCCTCGACCGGGCCCGCGACGCCCGGGTGGTCATGAGCAAGGTCGGCTCGCGGGACGAGCTGGCCGAAGTAATCAAGGAGTTCTTCGAATAGGGGCCTTGGCGCCCTCATGACAAACCCGCGGCACACGCTATGTCAAAAGTGCGAAACGTTCCTGGAGTGGGGACTCAAGGAGTCCTTCAGCCCGCGCGAAGCAGTCGCCCGCGGCAAGACCGAGGCATAAGAAGCGCTAGGGTGCAGGTCACGTTTGTAGGTGGATTTTTCATGCGGCGGGGTGGCCTGGGCTGCTTGGAGAGCCCATGTCGTGGAATCACGGAACATGCGTCGCCAGCGACGCATGCCACCATGGACCTTGTGCTCGGCTTCGGTTTTCGACTTGAGCGGGTCAGCGGAAGCCATCACATTCTGGTTCGCCCGGGTATCCGGGAGATCATCAACGTGCAGAATGTGCGAGGACAGGCGAAACCCTACCAGATTCGACAGTTCCTCCGCGTGGTGGAAAGGTATAATCTGTCATTGGAGCAGGGCGAGGAACAGGGGCAATAAGCGATGAAGGACTATCACATTAATATCTTCTACAGCGAGGAGGACGGGGGCTACATCGCCGACATTCCCGACCTCGAAAGCTGTTCGGCCTTCGGTGACACGCCGGAACAAGCGCTTGAGGAACTCAAGCGGGCGAAAAAGGCGTGGCTCCAGGCGGCCCGCAAGGCGGGCAAGCGGATCCCCCGGCCGCGCTACCGGCCACTGATTTACCAGGCGCACAAGTAGCGCCCTGTCAAATTCAGGAATATCCGTCCGGGTGGTCGCGGTGCCAGTGCCAGGCGGTTTCGATGATTGATTCCAGGGAGGGGAATTGCGGCTTCCAGAGGAGTTCGCGGCTGATTTTTTCCGAGGAGGCCACCAGGGTCGCCGGGTCGCCCGGGCGGCGCGGAGTCTCGTCGTGCGGGATGGGCTTACCCACAACCTTTTCGGCCGTCCGGATCACCTCGCGGACCGAGTAGCCGTTGCCGTTGCCGAGATTGTACATGCGGCCCTGGTCCGGCTGCATCGCCTCCAGGGCCAGGATGTGGGCCTGGGCCAGGTCGTAGATGTGAATGTAGTCCCGCAGGCAGGTGCCGTCCGGGGTGTCGTAATCGGTGCCGAAAACGGAAACCTTCTCGCGCTTGCCCATCGCAGCATAGAGCACCAGCGGAATCAGGTGCGTCTCGGGATCGTGGTCTTCGCCCAGTTTGCCGTCCGGGGCGGCCCCGGCGGCGTTGAAGTACCTCAGCGCCGTGTAACCGATTCCGTAGCCCCGCGCAAAGTCGGCCAGGGCCTGCTCGAAGATCAGCTTCGTCCGCCCGTAGGGGTTGATCGGTTCCTGGGCATGGCTCTCGGTGATCGGCGTCTCGATGGGGTTGCCGTAGGTAGCCGCCGAGGACGAGAAGACGATTCGCTTGACGCCAGTCGCCAGCATGGCCCCGAGCAGCTTCAGCGAGTTGGTCACGTTGTTCTCATAATATTTCTGAGGTTCGGCGACCGACTCGCCCACGGAGCAATGGGCGGCAAAGTGCACCACCGCATCGAATGGTTTGGCCCCGAGCGCCGCAGTCAGGGCGTCGAGGTCCGCCAGGTCGCCCCGAACCAGCAGCCCGTCCGGCACGGCTGCGGCATGGCCCTCCGACAGGTTGTCATAGACGGTCACCTCGTGCCCCGCCTCCAGCAACAGCCGCACCGTATGCGACCCGATGTACCCGGCCCCGCCCGTGACAAAAACGCGCATCAACTTTCTCCCTGAGGATAGTCGAGTAGGGTGGCTGCTTGCAGCCACGCGGTCCATATCACAATCGGCGGCTGCGCTTCAGCCGCCCACATGGCTCACGGGCTTTTCTGCTCGTGCCACGGTAAAGTTGTCTCATCCCTTGACGATCGGTCTGAAATACTCCAGCGTCTTCTTCAGGCCTTCCAGCCGCGGCACCCTGGGTTGCCAGCCCAGCCACTGGCGGGCCCGGGCGATGTCCGGGCGGCGCTTCAGGGGGTCGTCCTTGGGCAGGTCGTGAAACTCCAGTTTCGACTTCGACCCCGTCAGGGCCAGAACCTCGCGGGCGAAGTCGGCGATGGTGATCTCGTCGGGGTTGCCCAGGTTGACCGGCTGGGGCCCGGTCTCCGTTTCCATCAGCCGCACCAGCCCCTCGACCATGTCCGAGACGTAACAGAAGCTGCGCGTCTGGGAGCCGTCGCCGAAAACCGATAACGGTTCGCCCCGGAGGGCCTGGCCGATAAAGGCCGGCAGCACGCGTCCGTCGTCCAGCCGCATCCGCGGACCGTAGGTGTTGAAGATCCGGGCGATCCGCACGTCGAGTTCGCGGTAACGGTGGTAGGCCGT
>JAACEH010000169.1 GCA_011682595.1 Anaerolineaceae bacterium | reverse complement strand
CGACGCGGTGGACGATTTCGGACGAACTGTGGAGCAGAATCGAGCCGCTGCTGCCCAAGCCCGTGAATACCCATCCGCGAGGCGGTGGGCGAAAACGGATTTGCTATCGCAAGGTGATGAACGGGATTCTGTTCGTCCTACGCACCGGCTGCCAGTGGAAGGCCCTTGACGCCACCGGCATCTGTTCCGGCTCAACGGCCCATGCTCGATTTCAGGAGTGGGAACGAGCCGGCGTGTTCCTGGACATTTGGAAACAGAGCCTTCTGGAATACGACGCGTTGCACGGCCTGAACTGGAAGTGGCAGGCCATGGACGGTGCGATGACAAAAGCGCCGCTGGGCGGGGGGGAAAACCGGCCCGAACCCCACGGATCGCGGGAAACGCGGCGTCAAACGCTCCGTGCTGTGTGAAGGCAAGGGCATCCCCATCGGCTTGGCTGTGGACGGAGCCAACCGGCACGACATGAAACTGACCGAAGCGACATTGGAGAGCATTCCGATCGAACGCCCCCAACCGCGTGCCTATCATCGCCAGCATTTGTGTCTGGACAAAGGCTACGATTTTGACGAGGTGCGGGAACTGGCAGAGGCATTCGGTTACACGGCACACATCAAGGCTCGCGGCGAGGAAGCTCAGGAGTTGAAAGCCGACACGCGCAAGAAGGCTCGGCGATGGGTCGCGGAGCGGACGCACAGTTGGCTCAACCGCTTTCGCCGGATTCTCATCCGATGGGAAAAGAAAACGGAAAACTATATCGCGCTGCTTCATTTCGTTTTCGGCCTCATCGCGTTTCGATGCTCAGGCATCGAAGTCTGATAGTCGGATAGGTTCTAAGTGGGCCATCGGAAGTGAACTTGCGACTTTGCTGCGGCTACGCCGTTTAGGCCCCGTCTAGAACTCCATCGGCAGGACGATCTTCTTTTTCTTTTTGGCGCCCTGGCGGGCCAGTTCGTAGGCCTCGGCGTACTGTTCGGCGACGATGTTCCAGGCGACGACCTTGTCGAGGTATTCCTTGAGGTTGTCGCCGAGTTGCATACGCAGGTCGCGGTCCATGGCCAGACGGACGACGGCCTCCCGGAGCATCCGCCTGTTGGTGAACATCAGCCCCCGCCGCTCTCGATGGTCTGGGCCGTCAGACCCTCCAGCGGCGCGGTGGTGATGTACGGTTTGTTCATGGCGATGATGCGGGCCAGGGTGCCGGACTGGGTCTCGTCGATGCTGGGCAGGACGATGAAGTCGCAGAGGGCCATGACCTTGTAGTACGACGCGCCGCGCGGCGTGAACTCGTAGAAGTGGGCCAGCCCCTTCTCCTCCAGGAGCTTCACTTCGCCGACATACTTCTCGTAGTCGGGCTTGTGGTTCGGGTCGCGCATCTCGCCGGCGGCCAGCAGGTCCCATTCCTTCCGAGTGCGGTCCCACAATTCGCGGGCGATGTCTTCCCACATGCTGGTCAGGATGTCCCACCGCTTGTTGTTCTGAATCCATCCGATCAGGCCGACCACGTGGCGAGCCAGCTTGTTGTCCAGGCCCAGTTCCTTGCGCAGCTCGACGACCTCATCGACGCTGTAGCGGCGGTCGCTGCGGGCTCCGTGCGGGACGACCATGATGTTCTGCGGCGTCTTCCACCCGCGGCTGGTGCAGGTCCAGTCGAATCGCCATTTCTGGTAATGGCACTTCAGCAGCACCACGTCCGAGCGGTTGCACATCCGGTAAACGAAGTCGGCTTCCCAGTCGGCCAGCCGGCCGTGAATGGTGTGCGGCTCGACGACCACGGGCCAGGGCTCCAACTGGCCCAGCAATTCGATGAAGCCGTCGTTCTGGTCGCCGCGTCCGCGCTCGTCGTGGTACTCGTACAGGCCGTATTCGTGTTCGATGTGAATCGCGTAGGGGTCCAGTTGCTGGATTTTCTTGACCACCGGCCGCCACCAGTCGTGGACACCCATGTTAATCAGCGGGAAGACCCCCTCGCCATCGCCGTCGGTATGCGATATGACCAGCACGTCGCGGTTGGGGAACCGTTGCTGGATAAACTCGCGAGCCTCTTCGCAGAAGGTCCCGATTCCGCACAGTCGCGGCGGATAGGAACTGATCATGACAATCGGCTTGGCCCGGCCCCTGCGTCCGTTGCCGCTCTTGCGGGCCTTGCCGGCCGAGTTGTTTTTCTTTTTCTTATCAGACTTGGTTTCTGCAATGGTCATGCGCTGCTCCGATCTTCCGCGTCATCCTTAAGTTTATACCTCATCGGCCATTAACTCAAGTCGTGTTTAGCCAATGCCTGCTGACTTATCAAGAAGGCCAGCGTCGACTCGGCCCCTTCGTTCTCGTTGACCCGGTCGGCGTGCAGGCCGTCGTGACAACTCCCGCGCTCGGGGTCGGCCAGTGCGACCCGGGCGACATTGTCGCCGAGGAACCAGCGGCCGCACGTCCGGGCAATCTCGGCGTACTGACGGCGACCCGTGACCTCCAGAAAAGCCAGCGCCGCTTCGACCATGGCCATGGCCTCGATGGGTTGTTGGTCGAACTCGGCCTTGGGCCCGCCGCGCGGGTACCAGCCCCGCGTGCCCACGGGAACCAGCATGCCGTCGCGGACGGTCTCGCGGATCAGGAACTCCAGGGCCCGCTCGGCCGCCTTCAGATAATCCGCGTTGTCCAGCGTCCGTCCCGCGGCCAGCAAAGCGTGTGGCAGCCGGGCGTTGGCGTAGGTCATGGTGTCCTCGAACCAGGTCCAGCCATCGTCGGAGTGAGTTTCCAGAGACTCGGCCAGCCGCTCGGCCGCCCGGGCTGCAAGGTTGCGCCAGCGCCGACCGCCGTTGTCGTCCAGGCGGGCCAACTGCTCGAAGGCCAGCAGATAGAAGGCCAGGGTCCGGGGCCAGGTGCTGAGCCGGTAGGCGGCCATGGCTCGCTGGAGCATCTCCTCGGCGGCCATGTGCAGGGGGCGGGGCAGGGGCGAGTTCAGCATCTCGCCCAAGGCCCAGAGGCACCGCCCCTGGCAGTCGTCCCCGGCCGGCAGGTCGGCCCAGCGGCGGTCGTAATTCATGATGTTGCGGAAGATGCCCTGGTCGGTCAGGCCGTGCTGGAGAAAGGCCAGGTAGCGGGTGGCCAGATCGAGAAGCTGGTCGGTCGGCCGGCCGGCGAACTCGCGGGCCACCAGGATCAGGGCCCGGGCGTTGTCATCCGCGGAGTACCCGTCCCTGCGCCGCGGAATACCATAGTAGGCGTGCTGAATCAGGCCGGTTTCATCCGTCAGCCGGATCAGATGCTTGAGACTGCAGAATGGCATTCTTGCTGGCCACCTCACCAATGTTCCTTGTTACGTGGCGCTGGTAGAGTTTGTTTACGGCCGTCTTGATCTGTTCGACGCGATCCTTGTGGCAGACCAGGACGCCGTGGGTTGTGTGGGCCACGACCATGTCCCGGACCCCGATGCAGATGATGGGCCCGCGTGTACCTTCGTTGTAGACCACGCTGTTCTCGCATTCCCTGAGGACGACCTGTCCGCGAACGTCGTTGCCGGCTCCGTCGTGCGAGAGCTGTTCGCCCAGGGCGATCCATCCGCCGAGGTCGCTCCACTTGAAGTTCGCCTCGACCACTGCGGCGCGGCTGGTTTTTTCCATGATGCCGAAGTCGACCGAGATCTTTTCCAACTGGGAGTAGGCGACGCGCAGGTTGCGGGGCCAATTGGCGGTGCCCCACGACTCGGCCAGTTCGGTCAGCAGGCGGTGATGTTCGGGTACGTGCTGCCGGGCTTCTTCGAGGAGCGTGCGGGCCTTCCAGATAAAAATGCCGGCGTTCCAGTAGTACGATCCTTTGCGGATGTACTCTCGGGCGGTCTGGGTGTCGGGCTTCTCGGTAAACTGGCTGACGCGGAAGGCGATCAGGCTGTCCTCGCGGTTCAGGTGGCCGTCGCGCTCGATGTAGCCATAGCCGCTCGAGGGGTAAAGCGGCCGAACGCCGACCGAGCAGAGCGTTTCCTCCTCGCGGACCATTTGGCTGGTCGCCGCGACCAGGCCGCGGAAGTTCGCCGAAGGTTCGATCAGGTGGTCGCTGGGCAGGGTTATGACCACCGCCCCCGGCCAGCGTTTTTCGATCAGGGCCGCCCCCAGGATGGCCACCGCCGCGGTGTCCCTCTGCTGTGGTTCGCCGATCAGGTTTTCCGGCAGCAGGTCCGGCAGATCGGCGGCCGTGCGAGTCGTGAAATCCTCGCTGGTAATAACCATCCGTTGCGGCGGCGGCACCAGGCCGTCCATGCGCTTCCAGGTTGCCTGGAGCATGTTGTCCTTGCCGAGGATCTTCAGGAACTGTTTCGGCTCCTCGGCGACACTCAGCGGCCAGAAACGGGTTCCCGACCCCCCGGCCATAATCAGTGCAATCAGGTGCTCGTCGGCCATGATTCAGTCTCCTGAAATCGAGGACAGACCCGTCAGGCGTTGCGGCCGGCGATCGTTGATCAGCGACTCCAGTGTCACGTCGCCCGCTTCAAGGTGAGCCGAGGCGGGCTTTCCGCATAGCCTGGCAAAGAGCTGGTGGTACTTCTTGCCGACCTCTTCCCAGTGCATCTTGCGGCCGAATTCGTAGCTGCGGACTTCCAAGCCCTCGCGGTAGGCCGGGTCGTCCAGGATAGCGTTGATTTCGGTGGCCAGCGACTCGCCGCTCTCGAAGTCCGCCAGGCGACCGCGTCCCTCGGCCAGAAGCTCGCGGGCGTAGGTGTAAGCGGTCGAAACGGTCGCGCAGCCCGCGGCCATGGCGTAGCTGAGGGTGCCGCTGGTGATCTGGTCGCGGCCGATGTACGGCGTCACATGGACGTCGCAGGCCTGAAGATAGAGCACCAGCTCCTCGTCGGTTAAGTAGCGGTTCTCGAAACGAACGCAGTCGGAAACCCCGAGCTGCCTGGCCCGCTCCAGGAGCGACTCGCGGTACGACTCGCCGTCGCGGGCCTTGATGGCCGGGTGAGTCTGGCCGATCAGGACGTACAGCACGTTGGGATGCCTGGCCCGGATGGCCGGCAGGGCCTCGATCATGTACTGGATGCCCTTGCCGCTGCTCAGGAGGCCGAAGGTCAGGACGACCTCCCGGCCCTGCAGGCCGAGCATCCGCCGCAGCAGGGGGCGATGATAGAAGGTCACCTCCGGCACCCCGTGCGGGATCATCTGCACCTTGCCGGCCGGCACGTCATAAACACTCTCCAACAGGCGGACTCCCGCATCGGCCATGACCACGACGCGGGCCGAGTGCTCGGCGATCCCCTGGAGCACCTCCCGCTGCTTGTCGGTCGGTTGGGGCAGGATGGTGTGCAGGGTGCTGACGATGGGCTTGCGACACTCCCGCAGCAGTTCAGCCACCTGGTCGCCCCAGTCGCCGCGAAACAGGCCGTACTCGTGCTGCAGGCACATCACGTCGGCGTCGCTGTCGTTGATGAAGCGGGCCGCTCGCCGATAGCAGTCGGGGTCGGTGTTGTCGATCTCGTGGACCACCCGGGCGTCGTAGCGGAGCCTGGTCCCGGTGCGGGAAATGGCCGCCACACGGGTCAGATGCTTCATTACCGCCTGGTCGACCGCATTGGCCAGGTGCAGAGTGAAAGTGGCGATCCCGCAGGGTTCCGGCGGGTAGGTTCCGACGAACAAGGCGCTGGGTTCTCGTGGCATCTGGCGACCTCCATGGGCATCCGGGCAGAGGGTGCGCGCCCTGATTCTACCCGAGTACATTCGGACACGGAGAACGGCTGGCGACTTATGGCTTTGGCGCGGCCTGCCGGAGCCGGGCGCCGACCCGGAGCCCGGCAGGGAATTCCGACTGCCTCTATCCCGGGCCGCATCGGCAGCGACCCTCCCAAGCCATTCTTTTCCCGGGGTCGTTCTCCTCTCATCCGGGAACTACCTTCGTGCTTATTATAGCCGAGTTGTTGCCAGGCTTCAAGGGAACTACGCCGCCAATGTAGGGCGGACGGGGGGAGGGCGAACCCGCAACCGTGACTACACGAACACATGGCCGCGGCGCCGGCAAGGGAGTCAATTACTCCCTTGGGCCGCGATCGGCCAGGTGCTGAACAATCGCCGTGATAAACGCCTCGCCATAGCGGCCCAGCTTGGCCTCGCCCACTCCGTGGACAGCGGACATCTCGGTCGGCGTGCTCGGGAGTTTGCGGCTCATGTCACGCAGTGTGCGGTTGCTGAAGACCACGTAGGCCGGCACGCTCGTCTGCCGGGCCAACTCCCCGCGCAGGGTTCGCAGCCGCTCGTACAGGTCCGTGTCGTGGGGCGCCGACTCGTCCATGCTCTTGGTCCGGGCCTTACGCTTCGGCGCCCGGCGCTTCAGGATCGACACCTCACGGTCGCCCCGCAGCACCTCGGCCCCGGCCTCGGTCACTTTCAGCACCGGGTAACGGTCACCCTCCTGGGCCACCAGGCCCTGGGCCAGCAGGTCGCCCACCAGAGACCGCCAATAGCGGCGGTCCTTATCCTTGCCCACCCCGTAGGTCTTGATCCGGTCGTGGCCCCTCTGGCGGACCCGGTCGGTGCCGGCCCCGGTGACCACCTCGACAATGTATGTGGCCCCGAACCGCTGTCCCGTGCGGACCATCGCCGAGAGCAGCTTCTGGGCATCGACCGTCGCCTCAACCTGTCCGACCGACCCCGTGCAGATGTCGCACCCGCCGCAATTCTCCCCGTCCAGCTCCTCGCTGAAATAGCCCAGCAGTTGCCGCCGCCGGCAGACGTTGTGCGACGCGTAGCCGATCATGGAATTGAGTTTCGCCAGGGCCGCCTCGCGCTGCAGGGCGTCCTCGACCTGGTCGATGAAAAAACGGACCTTGGAGATGTCCGCCCCGCTGTAAAAGAGCGTGCAATGAGCAGCGTCGCCGTCGCGTCCGGCCCGGCCGACCTCCTGGTAATAGCTCTCGATGTTTTTTGGCAGATCGGCGTGCAGAACGAAACGAATGTCCGGCTTGTCGATGCCCATGCCGAAGGCGACCGTGGCCACCACCACCTGCGCCTGGTCGCGCTTGAAGGCGTCCTGGACGCCGGCCCGCCGCTCGGCCTCCAGCCCCGCGTGGTAGGGCAGGGCGCGGAACCCCTGCTCGCAGAGAAAAGCGGCCGTCCGTTCCACACTGTTGCGAGTTCGCCGATAAATGATGCCCGACTGGCCGGGCCGCGACTCGATGAATTCCAGAACCTGTTGGTCGACGCGGCTCTTGGGCAGGACTTCGAAGTAGAGGTTCGGCCGATCGAACGAGGCCCGGACCACCAGCGGCGAACGCAGCTTCAGCCGGGCGATGATGTCCTCCTGCACGCGGCGGGTCGCCGTCGCGGTGAAAGCCGCCAC
>JAACEH010000168.1 GCA_011682595.1 Anaerolineaceae bacterium | reverse complement strand
AGCTTCTACATGGAGTTGCCTCCGCTGAGGTTGCCCAAGCTGACCAACGTGGCCGTCAAAACCTACACGCGGATCGTCTGGTACTTCAAAGAGGTTTTTCCCCTGTTCATCCTGGCCAGTGTATTTATCTGGCTTGGTCGGGTAACCGGCATCTTCGACCTGCTGGTCCGCGGCCTGGAGCCGGTGGTCAACCTGATCGGCCTTCCGAACGGGGCGGCGGTGGCCTTCCTGTTCGGCTTCTTCCGCCGGGACTACGGCGCCGCCGGGCTCTACGATCTCCAGAAGGCCGGAGCCCTGAGCGGTGTCCAACTGGCCGTGGCGGCGATTACACTGACGCTGTTCCTACCGTGCATCGCCCAGTTCCTCATAATGAAGAAAGAGCGCGGCTGGAAGATGTCGCTGCTGACCTCCGCGGGCATTCTTGTCCTTGCTTTCGTGACCGGCTTTGTGGCCAACTCGCTGCTGAATGGGCTGGGGGTTCAGCTATGAAGTGCGCCTTCTGCGGCAAGACCTTCGACGAGGAATCGGCCCGCAAAGCGTGCCGGAACTGTGCGGTCTTTGGCGGGTGCAAGATGCTCAAGTGTCCCTACTGCGAATATGAGAGCCCGGCCGAGCCGGGCCTGGTCAAATGGCTCAAGAGGAAGTTGAAGAAGAATGATTAGCCCCCCCATCGAAGAAGTATTGGAAGGCCTGTATATCCACGAAGTGGAAGGCGCGGAGTATCCTCGGGACGCGTCGGCGTCGGCGATATTGAAAGACGCTTTGTCGGCGGGCCTGGTCTTGCTCGAGAGCGGAGAATACCGCCTCACCAGCGACGGCCGCGCTGCCGGGCGTGACGTAGTGCGCCGACACCGCCTGGCCGAACGTCTCCTCCGCGACGTCCTGGCTGCGGGGGGCGAGCACATGGAGGAAGCCGCCTGCCGCTTCGAGCACACGCTGCTCAATGGACTGGACGACAAGATATGCACGCTGCTGGGGCACCCGACCAGCTGCCCGCACGGCAAGTCCATTCCCGAGGGAGACTGCTGCCGAAAAGCCCGGGCCGACCACATAGCGGAGGTTACCCCGCTCTGTGACGGCAAGCCCGGCCTGAAAGGGATAGTGGCCTACCTCTCCACACGGGACAATCGCGAGGTGCAGAAGATGATGGCCATGGGCGTGTTGCCGGGGACCGACATCGAACTGATCCGTCGTTTCCCGTCATATGTATTCCAACTCGGCTACAGCCAGTTCACCGTCGACAAGCAACTTGCAGAAATTATCTACGTCCACTGGAAAGAACCGAACTTTTCTGCGGGCGGGTCCGGCTCGGGAGAACACTCTTCATGATTCCCGATATGAACATCATCCCGCCAGCTTTGGCTCGCCCTCCGGCCGGACCGGCCGTCATGGCCTCGCCGGTCGGCCGTCGTCACCTGCCAGGTCGGATCACTGCTGGGAATCGGTACGACGCTCATCGGCGGGTAACATCCCTGCGCGACGTATTACCAAGAACTCCCACAAACTATGTTTGTGGGTGGCGTGTTTTGGGAGTACCCTTGTGGTGGCCACCGGTCGTTGACAGGAACCGGGAGAAGCTGAAGGGTCGCCGAGAGTATGAGTCCGTCGAATATTGAAATTCTGGCCTGCGAACCGAGCCCGCTGGGGGTGCTCTGTCTGAGGCGGCGCGAGTTGCTCAGTGAGCCGGGAACGGTGGTGACGGAGATTACCCTGAATCACGAGTTCCTGATGAGCAGTTGCAACACGGCTTCCGAGCGGGCCCTGGCCGGCCGTGCGCTCCGGATGCACGCCGGGACGGACTTGCAGGTACTGGTCGGCGGACTGGGGCTGGGATATACGGTCCGGGAGGTCCTGACCTCCCACCGCGTCGGGCGCCTGGAGGTCGTCGAGTTCCTGCCGCAGGTGATCGACTGGCTCGACCGGGGCCTGGCGCCGCTGGCCGATGAGCTCAAAAGCGATTCGCGCTTGGCCGTGGTCGAGGGGGACGTTTACGACCGGCTGTCCGGACCGCCGGGGCGGAAGTGGGATCTGATTCTGATCGACGTCGACCACTCTCCCGACGAACGCCTCGACGGCGCCGGCGGCTATGGCTTCCGTGCGTTACGGAGAATTCGTGTGCCGGCGGGAAGTCGGCATATCGCGCCGATCAGCTTTCCTCAGAATGATGGCGCCCGGTAGCCGACGGGTGCCGGGCGATCTGGCCGTTGACCATGTAGATGACGTCCTCGGCGATGTTGGTGGCGTGGTCGGCGATGCGCTCCAGGTGCCGCGAGACGCTGAGCAGGTGGAGCAGCGTGCCGGCCAGGTCGGGACGCTTGCTGAGGACGTCATCAAACACTTCAAACATGCGGCGGTTGTACTCATCGACCTCATCGTCCATGCGGCAGACCTTGCGGGCCAGGTCGGCATCCATATCGATCAAGGCATCCAGGCTCAGCTTGACCATGCGCTTGGTCACCTCGGCCATGGCCTCGAAGTCGATCGGCAGGTCCGCCGGATACTCCGTCCCCAGGGCGATGGCCCGCTCAGCCCAGGTCGCCGACCCGTTCGAGATCGTTGTTGATCTTCATCGCGGTAATGATGAAGCGAAGGTCGATGGCCACCGGCTGGTGAAGGGCCAGGATTTTCAGACAGTCTTCCTCGACCTCGACCTCGAGGTTGTCGATCCTGGCGTCGGACTCGACCACATCCTCGGCCATGGCCAGGTCCCGGGTTTCCAGGGCCCGCACCGCCCGGTTCAGGTTGTCCTCGACAACGGCGCAGAGGTGAAGCAGCTTGCTCTTGAGTTTGGCGAGTTCCCGCTCAAAGTGAACGCTCATTGCGTTTCTCCCATTAACCTGGCCGATGATCGTAGCCGCTTCGCCCTAGCCGAAGCGACCCGTGATGTAATCCTCGGTCTGCTTGTGGCGCGGTTTGGTGAACACCTGTTTCGTCAGGCCGAACTCCACGAGGTTGCCTTCGTAAAAGAAGGCCGTCCGGTCCGACACTCGCGCAGCCTGCTGCATGTTGTGCGTGACGATGACCATGGTGTAGTCGCCGCGAAGCTCGTCGATCAGGTCCTCGATACGGGCCGTTGAGCGCGGGTCCAGCGCCGAACACGGTTCGTCCATGAGCAGGACCTCGGGCTCGACCGCCAGGGCACGGGCGATGCACAGCCGCTGCTGCTGCCCGCCCGACAACCCGAGGGCGTTGTCCGCCAGGCGATCCTTGACCTCGTTCCACAAAGCCGCACTGACCAGGCTCCGCTCGACGACCTCCGCCAGGCGTCGCTTGTTGCGCTGGCCCAGAACCCGCACGCCGTAGGCCACGTTGTCGAAGACGCTCTTGGGAAACGGATTCGGTTTCTGGAAGACCATGCCCACCCGGCGACGCAGGGCCACCACGTCAACTTGCGGGGCGTGCAGGTCCTGGCCGTCCAGGGCCAGCAATCCACCGTGAGTGCAGCCGGGAATCAAGTCATTCATGCGGTTGACGGCCCGCAGAAAGGTGCTTTTGCCGCAGCCGCTGGGGCCGATAATGGCTGTGACTTCAGCCGCCGGAATGCCCACCGTGACATTCTTGACCGCCGGGACGCGGTTGTAGTAGACAGAGAACCCCTCGGCCCGGATGTGCACCACCGACACATTTTCCGGACCGGGCTGCGGCGAGGCCGAGGATTCGTCGGCGGCTTCAAGCACGGCGAAGCCGACCTGGCCGAGGTTTGTGGCATTGTCAAGGACGGACGGACTCATGATTTTGTTCCCCCGATAATAACTACCCTCTGAGTTTCTTCGCTATCCTGGCCCGGAGCACGATCGCCGTGACGTTCAGCAACAGGACCAGCGAGATAAGCACCAGCACCATGCCGAATTGCATGTAGCGGATCTCTTCAACCGCCTCGTGCTCTGTGCAGAGATTGTAGATGTTCCAGGGCAGGGCCGGCGTTCCCTCATCCAACAGTTGCCCCAGCCCCAGCGGCCTGCCCCAACTGACGGCTGCGGTGAAGATGATCGGCGCCGTTTCGCCGGCGGCCCGGCCCATGCTGATGATGATCCCGGTCAGAATGCCCGGCAGGGCGGCGGGCAGAACCACGGTGGCCACCGTTCGCCACTGGGTCGCCCCGAGGCTGAGGGCCGCCTGTTTGTAGGTCCGCGGCACGGAGCGGACCGCTTCCTCGGCCGCCCGGATAACCGTCGGCAGAACCAGCAGGGCCAGGGTCAGCGCCCCGGCCAGCACGCTCTTGGACTCCGACACGTGAAGCCGGTAGATGAAAAAGGCCAGCCCGAACAGGCCGAAGACGATGCTCGGCACACCGGCCAGGGTGCTGATGAAAATGCGCAGCACACTGACCATCCGGCTGTCGGCCGGGGCGTACTCGACCAGGTAAACCGCCGTGATGACGCCCATGGGCACGGCGAACAACATGGCCCCGATGGTCAGGTAGATCGTCCCCAGAAGGGCGGGCCAGATGCCGCCGAACATGCTGTCGTCTTCCGGATTGTCCGTCAGGAAACCCCAGTAGAAAGTCCACCTTGGCAGGAGCATCGCTTCGGCCTGTTGCTCGACATACGCGAACAGACCTTCGAGCCTGGTGCCCTTGAAGCGCTCGGCGCGCGGCACCAACTGTTTCTCTTGCCACCCGGTCTCGGGGTTCAAGACCCACCGCTCCTCGTTCAGGATTTTTTTAAGGACAACTTGCGTCCTGTCCCACCGCCTCTGGCCATAGCTGTCCCTGGTCAGGTCGGAGCGGGGCTTGGTGCCGGGAAGCGGGCCGAGCAACTTGATGATGCCGGACTTGACCTGGTCGTAGGGCCCGGACAGTTCCCGATACCGCGCCGCCGGCATCGACTCCAGCTCCTTCTCAAAGTCTTTCAGGGCCTTGAAGACCGGCCGGCGGGCCTTGGCCACCTGGTCGAGTTCCGCCTTGAGTTGGTCGGCATCTCCCCGGTTGTGCCGGGTCAGCAGGTAGCGCCGATGCTCGACCGTCCCACGAAAGACAAAGGCCGTGGACCCGCGCGTGACGATCGGCGTGAGGATAATCGCCAGGGTGGCCCCCATGAACAGAATGGAGAGAATCCCCAATCCGGAGAACGACCGATCAAGCAGTTTTCGCGTCGAAAGTTGCATGGTCTGCTTTACCCGCCCGACAGCCTTCTGCGACTGCGGCGGACAATCCATTCACTGACCAGGTTACATCCCAGGCTGAACACCAGCAGGCACAGGGCCATGGCGAAGAGCACATGATATCTTGAGGAACCCGTCACCTGGTCGGCCTCGCCCATGTCGCCGGCGATGGTGGCGGTCAGCGTTCGAACGGGCTGCAGGACGTTGTACCAGGGCTTGGGAATCTGAGACGAATTGCCCGAAGCCATCCAGACGACCATCGTTTCGCCGACGGCTCGCATGACGCCCAGAATAATGGCCGCCAATATGCCGCTGCGAGCGGCGGGAATAACCACTTTGACAATCGTCTCGGCACGGGTGGCCCCCAGGGCGAGACTGCCCTCGCGCAGTTCGCGTCCTGCGGCGGTCAGGGCGTCCTCCGACAGGCTGACAATCGTCGGCAGGGCCATGATGCCCAGAATGATCGAAACATTCAGGGCGTTGACGCCACTGGAAATCTTGCGCGCCCCCAGGAATTCCCCCGCCGCCAGAAGCCACCACAAGGCCAGCCCTCCCAGGGCGGCCGAGCCCCCGATTCGCACCGCTATCCGCCACCGGCCGCCGAACCTGCCGCCGACCAGGTCGCCGACAACGATGGCCCCGAGGGTCGCGACGGGAAATCCGACAATCCACAGGGCCCACTTGAGCATCGCCCCACCGTTGTCCTGCAGCATGGGAGCGAAGACCACCAGGGCGAAGAAGCCATAGGCCACCGAGGGGATGGTGGCCAGGATTTCAACCATCGGCTTGACGTACTGCCGCACCGAGAAAGGCAACACGTCGCTCAGGCACACGGCCGCGGAGACGCCCAGCGGAACCGCAAAGATAGTGGCCAGAACGGCCACCATCGCGCTGCCATAGATGATGGCCAGCGACCCGTACTGCGGGTTCGAGGAGTGTGACGGGTACCAGGCGCTGCTGGTAAAGAACTCCTTGAAGCCCTCGGCCTGGAAGAACGGAATAGCGTCTCGGGCGATGAAATAGAAAATGAAGAGCACGGCCAGCGTGGAACTCGAGGCGACGGCCAACAGAAACCCGTGCCCGAGCAGGTTGCCCAGCCGCTTCATGCGGTTGGTGTTCCTGCTCTGGCACAGGCCTGCTCCGCGGTCGAGGCGGGACCGAGTCTGTGAGACCTCGTCATTGGCCATTCTGTCCGCACAACTCCCCGTCAGGTTGGTCCACTGCGTCATCCCGTCCGTCTCTGCAAAACTCTCGACACCTGCATTCCGCCCACGACCGGCCTGTGGGCTCAGTACTTCGTCACCGGGACGTAACCCTTGCGAGCCACCATCTCCTGGCCCTTCTTGGTCAGGTACAGTGTGACAAAGGCGTGCAGGTGGCTACCAATCTTCGGATAACCGTTGGTGAACATGAACAAGGGCCGCGAGATCGGGTAGCGCCCGGAAGATACGGTCGTCCCGTTCGGCTTGACGCCGTCGATCTCCAGAGCCTTGGTCTTGGCGTCGACGAAGCCCAGCCCCAGATAGCCGATTGCGGAGCGGGTCTGCGAAATCCGGGCACGCATCTGGCCGTTCGAGCCGACCGTCTCGGTGCCTTCGGCGATCTTATCCTTCTTCATGACCAGCCCGTTGAAGGCCTCGAAGGTTCCGCTGTTGGTGTCCCGGCTGATTCGCAGGATCTTCATGTCCGGGCCGCCCAAGGCCTTCCAGTTGGTAATCCGGCCGGCGAAGATGTCGCGCACCTGTGCGACCGTAAGGGCCTTGACGGGGTTGGCCGGATGAACGCTGATGGCGATGCCGTCCATGGCCACCACCTGGGCCACCGGAAGCACACCGTTGGCGACCGCCGCCTTGAACTCCTTGGCTTTCATGAAGCGCGACATGTCGGCCACGTCGCAGCCGTTGTTGATCAGGGCCTTGGCCCCGTTGCCGCTGCCGGACTCGCTGACAACAATGTTGACGTCCGGGTGCAGCTTCATGTAATACTCGGCAAAAGCCTTGGCGATCGGCCCCACGGTCGTCGAACCTTCGACGACGATATTGGTGGGGTTCAGCTCGCCGGCGTCGACGCCGGCCAGGCTGAGGCCAAGCACACTCACCACGATTCCGGCCAGGATCAGTAACGCCGTTGCGACCTTGCGACTTCTTTCTGCTTTCATAACTGTATCTCCTTTGTTCCCTCTGAATTAAACAACAACCATGTTAGAGCCCGGTTAAGGGCGAGTGAAAATTGCATTGCCT
>JAACEH010000008.1 GCA_011682595.1 Anaerolineaceae bacterium | reverse complement strand
TATCGCTTGGGCAGTTCGATCAGGGTCTGGGTCTTGAGGATGGTCGCCTGGTCGGGGAAGCAGTGGAATGCGTGGAGCAGAAAGCCGCCGCGGATGTGGGTGGGCATGACAAAGGCCAGGGGCCACATGGCTCGTTCCCGGCCCTCGAGGCGGTACTCGCAGGCCACGCCCTCGGCGCTGCGGCCCTGTTTGCGCAGGTCCTCGTAGGTGGCGGCGAAGACGTCCTCGGCCAGACGTTCGATGTGGTAGGTCAGGTGGTAGCGGAATCCGTTTCGCAGGGCGAATGTGGCCTCGTCCTCGCCCTTGAGGTCGAGCGACTCGACACGGCCGCGCTTCGGCAGGGGCAGGTCGGCCGGTCCGATGACCTCGGTGACGCATCGTTCGGCAGGGCGGCCGCCGGGGCTCATGCTCCGGACGGTCAGGACGTGGCTGAGCCCGGTGATCCAGAGTTCAGCCTCGTAGCCCGGTCCCTCGAAGGACCGCCAGGCGAAGATCTTGAAGAATTCCGGATGGATCGGCCGCAGGTAAAGTTGCAGCTCCATGTCAGAGGGTTTCGCTTCCAGCAGGTCGAACACAACGCAGTCCCTCTTCAGGCAGGCAACTACCGCAATCGGCGAGTTCAAGGTCATTGCAATTATAGGGGCCGCTCGCCTCGGCCGAAACCTTTTTCGGCCAACCGGCAGGCCCGCGGAGCGGAGATCCGGGTTTTATCTTTTGTGAGACCCGGGCTTTGGCTTATCATGTTGTCGTTTTGCACTGTCGTTTTTTTCAAGGGCGCTGCCAGAGGAGAACCGCCATGCGTTGCGCGACGAGGTTGAGCCTGATCCTGCTGGTCGTGGCCGCTGGGCTGCTCTGCGGGTGCAAGGTCGATCGGTCCGCCAAGCCGGGCTCCGACGATACACCCGAGGTCAAGGACTTCGAGAAGGCCGAGGGCTTCGAGGGCGACGCCTACCGTTCCTTAGGGCGGGATACCGAGAAAGAGCAGCCGGGCGGCCAGGAGGAAGAGAACTAGCACTCCGTCCCGGCAAAAATGACGGGCGCCATGCTCACCTGCTGGTGAGCATGCCTTGCTGCGAACCGGAGAACATGCCCAGGCAAGCGTGGGCATGGCACCCAACAGAATACGTCGGACAGAGCACTAGGCCCTGTCTGACGAATCGTGAGACAGGGGACCTGGCGAGGATGATGCGTTTTGGGCGAATGATAATAGTGGTTCTTGTGCTGGGCCTGCCGGCTTCCGGCAGTTTCGGCGCGGACGGTCAGCCCGCGGCCAGGCAGGCGGATAACCAGGCCGACGGCGCCGCATCCGCCCAAGCAACCGAATCTCCCGCCATCAGCCCAGAGCGCGTGGCCTCGCTGGTGGCCGACCTGGGCGACCGACAATGGGCGACCCGCCGCGACGCCGAGGCTGAGCTGACGGCCATGGGCCACGGCGTCCTGGCCGCCCTGGACCCGCTGCTGGCCTCGGCCGACGACCCGGAAGTGCTGCGGCGGCTGGAGCGGATTTACCGGGAGTTGGTTCCCGCCGAGGAGTATGCCGGCCAGTCGGACCTGGCGGGTTTTTTGGGCGTGGAGATACAGCACGTGCCGCCCGAGGAAGACTCGCGCCTGAACGGGCGCGAGAACGGTCTGCTGGTCAAGCGGATAGTCGAAAACTCGGCTGCCCGGAAGGCCGGCCTTCTGGCGGACGATCTGATTGTCGTGCTGGACGGCGAGAAGTTGCTCGGCGACTTCAGCCTCGGCAATTTCAGGATGCGCGTGGAGCGCATCGGGGCGGGCGGCGAGTTGGCCATCGGCCTGTATCGCGGCGAAGAGTTCAAGGAACTCAAGGCCGTTCTGACGCCGTCGTCCCAGCGGCCGGGAGCGGACCCGAAGGTGAGCAAGTATCGCTGGACGCGCTATTGGCGAAACCATTTGAGCAAGCTGCGCCAGGTCCGGGCCGGCCGGAAGAAGAAAGCGGCGGCAAAAGAATCGGCCGGCGCGAAAGACCCCGAGGCTGAACCCACGGAGAAGAAGCCTGCCTCATCGCGCGGCGAGGCGGACAAAAAAAAGGAGAAGCCGTAACATGCGTTGGTTTATCACCGGAGGAGCCGGGTTCATCGGCTCGAATTTCGTTCGCCTGGTCCTGGCCGAGCGGCCGGACGTTGAGATCGTCAACTTCGACGCCCTGACCTACGCCGGCAACCTGGAGAACCTGAGCGAGGTCAGCGACAATGCGAAGTACCGCTTCGTTCGCGGGCGGATTCAGGACGCCGAGGCCGTGGCCGCGGCCCTGGCCGAGGGGGCCGACGTGATCGTGAACTTTGCCGCCGAGAGTCACGTTGACCGCTCGATCATGGGGCCCATGCCGTTTATCGAGACGAACATCGTGGGTACGCAGGTGCTGCTGGACGCGGCCCGCGAAAGGGGGGTGGGCCGGTTTGTTCACGTTTCGACCGACGAGGTCTACGGCTCCCTGGGCGAGGAGGGCAGCTTCACCGAGCAGACCCCTCTGGCCCCCAATTCGCCATACTCGGCCAGCAAGGCGGCCAGCGACCTGTTGGTCCGCGCCGCCTGGAAGACCCACGGGTACGAGACCATCATCACCCGCTGCTCGAACAATTACGGTCCCTACCAGTTTCCCGAGAAACTGATCCCGCTGATGATCTCCAACGCCATGGAGGATAAGCCGCTGCCGGTCTATGGCGACGGGCTGTACGTCCGCGACTGGATTCACGTCCAGGACCACTGCCGGGGCATTCTGGCCATTATCTGCGAGGGCCGGGCGGGAGAGGTCTACAACCTGGGCGGCCGGTGCGAGAGGGCGAACCTGGACCTGATCAGGGAGATTCTCCGCCTGCTCGACAAGCCGGAGAGTCTGATCCAGTTTGTCAAGGACCGCCCGGGCCACGATCGCCGCTACGCGATCGATTGCAGCAAGAGCGAGACCGAATTGGGCTGGCGGCCGAAGTGGACTTTCGAGAAAGGTCTGGCCGACACGATCTTCTGGTACCGCAAGCATACCCAGTGGTGGCGGAGAGTCCGCGACGGATCGTACCAGGAGTTCTACGATAAATGGTACGGCGGGCGATAATGTGGGCGTCATGGTCACGCTTGCCTGGCCATGAGCGAATGCCCAAGGGCTTGAACTCGGAGCATGACTTCACCAGGCGACAGTATGTCACAGTTCTCCAAACCACCGATTGCCCGCTACCAGGGCCCGATGATCGACGCTCACCTGCACATCCGCACGGCCGCCGAGACGCGGCTGTTTGTCCGCATGGCCGAAAGTTACGGCGTCCGCACCTTCCTGGGCAACGGCGACCTGGAGTTTATCAGCGATTGCCGCAAGGCGTTTGCGGGCCGGGTCTACGGGCTGCTGCGCATCCGCTTCGAGGACGTCGATCGCGGCGAGCACTTCAGACGCCGGACGCTCGACCTGCTGCGGCGCAGTGTCGAGGAGGAGGACGTTCGCGGGGCCAAGTTCTGGTTCAAGCCCATGTTCAACGCCAGCAGCGGCCTCTACTGGGACGATCCGCGGCTGGACCACATCTTCGATTTTCTGGTCGAGCACCGCATGATGGCCCTGGTTCACATCGGGGACCCCGACATCTGGTGGCGACACACCTACGGCAACATTGCCCGCTACGGCAGCAAGGCCGACGCCTACCGGCAGTTGGAGCAGCGGATGAAGCGCCATCCGGAGTTGCTCGTCCAGGCGGCCCACCTGGGCGGCCATCCGGAGGATCTCGGCCACCTCGAACAACTTCTGGCCGACTATCCGCGGCTTTACCTCGACCTGTCGGCCACCAAGTGGCTGGCCCGGGAACTGTCGCGAGAACCGATCGCATCCAGAGAGTTTATCATCCGCCATGCCGACCGCATCCTGTGGGGCAGCGACCTGGTGGTCGGCCGCAAGTCCGGCATGACCTTCGACGATTACGCCACACGGTACTACGTTCACCGCCACCTGTGGGAGGGCCGCGGAAAACTGCTTTCGCCCATTGAAGATACCGACGCGGACCGGCCGGTTGAAGTCGAGGGATTGGACCTGCCGCTGGAAGTGCTGGAGAAGGTGTACCGCAGGAACGCCGAGCGTCTGTACCGCATCAGCGTTGACCGCTGACCCGGGCGGCTGGCCTTTCGCGGCGTTTCAGGAAACAGTCCCCAAAGAAAAAAGCCCGTCGGAAGGCGGACCTGGTCGGTGCGTGACGCGGCCCGTGGCGCCTTCTGCTACGAGTCGTCCAGATCGCGGGAATTCCTGGTCGCCTGTCGGGCTTCCTCCTTGGATTCCCTGGCGGCCTTGCGATATGCTTCCTTCCTCCGCCGTTGCAGCCGGGCCAGAACAAAGGTTAGCGCCACGGCCAGTACGATCAGGCCGATTGTGGTTGCCGTGGTCATCAAACTGGCGTGGTGAGCATCCGGCTTATCCGTAGTCGCGGTGTTCTCTGCGGACTCGGAAGGCTTGCCTTCGGCCTCCTCGGCGGCAACCGTTTGGCGTGGCGCCTGCGGCGAGATGTAAGTGGCCAAGGCCATGTATCCCAGGATGATGGCCAGAACCACAAGCGTCCAGGCGGCGTATTTGTAGTTCAATGAGGGCTCCCCAGCCTCTGTTGCTGACGCTCAACGAGCGATGTGTCAAATGATTGCCCGCAGCGATGCCCGGCAATCGCACGAAAACCAGAAAGAAAACTGGTGCTCGGGACAGGATTTGAACCTGCAAGCCCAGAAGGGCACTACGACCTCAACGTAGCGTGTCTGCCAATTCCACCACCCGAGCACGTCCTTCTCGCGTCATCTATTATAAGCCGGGCCCGGCGGCCGCGTCAAGACCTGCTGTGGCTGTTATGGCGACCCGGCCGGCCGAAGCCTCTTGCACCCAGGCTCACCCAAGCTATAATGCGCTTCGGCAGAGTTGGCGGTCGAGTGGGCGCTTAGCTCAGTTGGCTAGAGCGCTACCCTTACAAGGTAGAAGTCACAGGTTCAAGTCCTGTAGCGCCCACCACTCGACTCGCTGCGCTCGCTCATGGCGAGCCGTTCGAGTCGCGCTGCCCAGGCATGGTGAACCACCCGACTTGGTTAACTCGCTCGTGATCAGCGACAGTTCCCATCCCGTAAGGCAAGGACTGCTTTGAGCAATCATGCCTCACAAGTGCAACCGCCGCAGAATCCCGCCGGCCGGCCGGCCGCGACGCTGGACCCGTATCGCAACTGGCTGGGCGTTCGGACGGCCGAGCGGCCGCCGTCGCACTACGCCCTGCTGGGCCTGCCGGAACTCGAGAACAACCTTCACGCGATCAACGAGGCGGCACGCAAAGCCAAGAAAACCGTGCGGTCCTACCAGATCGGCAAGTTCCGCAAAGAGGCCCTGGCCCTGATGACCGAGATCGGCCGGGCGGTCGACGTGTTGGCCACGGCCGAGAAGAAGCGGGCCTACGACGACCGGCGGCTGCAGGCTGCCCTCGAGCGGGCCAAACAGAGTTTCCCCCAGGCCGATCTGGAGCGCCCGCTCGAGGAACTGCTGACCGGCTGGCTGACCGAATGCGCCGCCACGGGACTGCCGGTCGTACAGGTGCTGCCGCAATTGATGCAGTGGTGCCTGTCGCGGGCCTTCAAGTGGCCCCGGCGGGGCGAGCACAAGTTGCCCCTGCCGCTGGGGCTGTGGATCTACTGTGATGCAGCCATTGTCGCCCAGTGCGTGGCCCGCAGCTCGATGGAGCAGAGGGGCCAGGCCGTCAAGCAGATTCAGCAGGCCCTGGGCATCTCCGAACAGTTGTCGCGACTGGTGATCATCGACATCTTCCGCCGCCCGGCGGCCTTCGCCGAGACCGAGCAGGTTCTCCTGGCGGCCGATCGGCCGCGCGACCTGCTGCAGAGGTGGGTCGACCGCATGGCCGCCCAGGACGCGGCCATCGACCAGGGGTCGCCGACCTTCTCGACGCTGGCCTTTCTGCTGGGCCTGGTCGAAGAAGACGGGCAGCCGATTGCCGAGCCGGTCAAGCCGCAGATCATTGTTGCCGAGAAGCCCTCGCCGCTGGTGCTGCTGTGGGACGATGTTCGCGACCGGGCCGACGTGGCCATGGACTTCCTGCTGACCCTGGCGGCCCGGTACCCCGAGTACGTGCCGGCAGCGCGACTGGCGGCAATGATTGCCGGGGCCATCGTGCTGCTGATCCTGGTGATCCTGTTGCTGTCGGCCGCCCTGTAGCTAGCGGAGCCTGGCCAGGCGCCTCTCAACGTGGCGATAGATGGGATTGTTTTGGTCCACACGTCTCAGGATTTCGCGGTAGCGATCCTTCGCCTTAGCCCGGTGGAACTGTGCTTCGAGGATCAGGGCGCTATTGTACAGTCGCCACAGTTCGTCGCGCAGGTCGGTTCTGGCCCTCTTGTAGGCCCTCTGGTGTTCGAAGGTCAGCCAACTGCCGCCGCGATAGTAGTAGCTCTCGCGAAAAGCCTTGACCGAGTTGTAGAGGTCCATCGGGTTGCCGTGCCGCCAGTTCTGGTACAGCAGGTAGGCCTCATCGAGTTTCTTGTTGGCTTGGCGTTGATTTTCCTGGTAGTCCGGAAAATCGAAATCCAGATAGGCGTCGATGTCGGCCGGACCTTTCCATTCGGAGACCGCCCCCCTGGACCTGTTGTCATCGCCTTTGCCTGACAGAGTAAAAATGATCACGGCGGCCAGTATGACCATCAGGTAGACGCCGATGCCCACAAGCAGTTTGCGCCGCCTCATCAGCGACTCGGCGAGTTGGGGCCGCGGATGGGGCTCGACTTCCTCTTCGACCTCCTGGTCGTGGCGCAGGCGAGCTCGGCGGCGCACCGCCGGAGCGACCTCCACCTGATCGGGCTTGGCCAGGCGAAAGCGCATCCTTGTCTCGCCGCCGACCTCGATGGTATCGCCGTTCTTGAGGACCAGGCGCTCGACCTTCTTGCGATTGATCCACGTGCCGTTGTCGCTCAGGTTGGTATAGACCCAATCGGTCATGTGCTGTTCGATCTGGCCGTGCTCGCGCGAAACCGTTTCGTCCGCCAGGACGATGTCGCAGGTTTCGTCGCGGCCGATCAGGGTGATCATCCGGGTCAGCGGAAACGACTGCCCCTTGTCGGGTCCCGAGGTGGCCTCCAGGCTGGCCAGCAGCGGCGGGGCGGTGGACGGGGCAGGGGGCTCGGCGCCTTGTCCCCGACGGACCAAGTCCTTTGACTGGCCTGACTCGTTGGATTCGTCGCGCGGGCGCTTGCGGAACATGGGCTCTCCTGTGGTCTGAAACGCACGGCCGATGGCATTATTGCTCCCAGACACGATCATTCTAGCCGCGGCCCGTCGGCGGGTCAAGTCCGCCCGATGCCGCCGATGCGCTGGGGGTGCGGCTAGGGTTGCCATTTGCTTGACAGAAAAGGGGTCAGGTTTATAATCGGGGCTCGAAAGCAAACTCCGGCGGCGTTTTTTCCGACAAGAGGCGAGTCATGACTGAAGAGCCATCTGCAGCCCCCAAGACCCGGGCCGTCGGCATCGATCTGGGAACGACACTGTCGAGTGTGGCCCAGGTCAATGATGCGGGCGAAGCGGCCATTCTGGCCAATGCCGAGGGCGAGTTGCGGACCGCCTCGGTGGTCTTCTTTGCCGACGAGATGGTCCTGGTCGGTCGCGACGCAGTGCGCGAGGCGATGAGCAACCCCCAGCGGGCGGTATTCAACGTCAAACGCGCGATGGGCGATCCGCAGTTCACTTTCTCCGTCGACGGCGATTCGTACACGCCCGAGGCGATCAGTTCGTTAGTCCTGCGAAAGGTGACCCAGGACGCGTCCCGGCAAATCGGGCTCATCGAGCGGGCCGTCATTACCGTGCCGGCCTATTTTGACGATGCCCGCCGCAAGGCAACCGAAGACGCCGGGACGATTGCCGGGCTGGAGGTCATCGACATCATCAACGAGCCGACCGCCGCAGCCTTGGCCTACGGCTTCAGCGGCAAGAGCGAAGACGGCGTCTTCATGGTCTACGACCTGGGCGGCGGCACGTTTGACGTGACGGTTATCGAGAAGCAGGGCAGCGACCTGATCACCCTGGCCACCGACGGCGACGTGCAACTTGGCGGCAAGGACTGGGACGAGCGGCTGGTCAACGAATTGGCCCGCCGGTTCCGCGAGGAATTCAAGGAGGACCCCCGCGAGGACCACGCCTCGCTGGCTTACCTGACCCTGACCGCCGAGGAAAGCAAGAAGGCCCTCAGCCGGCGGCGCTCGACCCGCGTGCCGGTGTCGTACAAGGGGCACTGGGGCAACTACGAGGTGACCCGCGAGGAGTTCGAGTCGCTGACAGCCGACCTGCTGGCCATGACTCAACTGACCACCGAGCTGGTGATCGAGGAAGCGGGCGTGACCTGGGCCGGCATCAAGTGCGTTGTGCCGACCGGCGGCTCGACCCGCATGCCCGCGGTGATGCAGATGCTCGAGCGGATGAGCGGCAAACCCATCGAGATTCCCATTCCGGTGGACGACGCGGTGGCCATGGGGGCCGCTCTTCATGCGGCAATCATGGAACTGCACAGCGAGGATCGGCTGACCGAGTTTACCGCCGAGGCGGCCGAGAGACTGGGGCGGATTCAGACGACGGACGTTGCCGCCCATGCCCTGGGGCTGGTCATCAAGGACCACCAGACGCTTCAATATCGCAACGACATTCTGATCAAGAAGAACTCGCGGCTGCCGGCCAGTGTGACCAAGACCTACCAGACCGCCCACGACGGCCAGACGACGATTGTGTTGCGGGTCGTCCAGGGCGACGCCCCCGACCCCGAGGCCTGCATCACGCTGGACGCCTTTAACGTGACCGGCCTTCCCGAGGGCCGCCCGGCCGGGGCTCCGGTCAAGGTGACCTTCAGCTACGACACCAAGGGCCGCGTTCACGTGACGGCCGAGGACATCCAGACCGGTCAGAAGATGACCACCGAGATCAGTCGCACCGGCGGCATGGAGGCCGACCACATCTCCGCCGAAGCCCAGCGGCTCAGCCTGAAGAGCGTTGAGTAAATCAAGGCACTCCATGGCGGAGCTTCATGGGCTGACAAGCAGCCCATGCCACCCGCCTTCATGGGCCGACAAGCAGCCCATGCCACCCGCCGCCGTGCCGAGACCGCAAGATGTTGGTCCGGGGGTGTCAAGGGGGCACAAAATCGAGGGCACAAAATTGTTGGCCTTTTCGGACTGGAATGGCTAAAATTGAGCTGGGCGGTTGTTAAGGTGCGCGCCCGGCAGCGGACGAATTCTATCCAGAGAGGGGCGAGAAGGGCGTTTTTTGTGCAATCGTTGCCCAAAACGAACGTTTAACCCTTTGTTGCTTAGTCAGAGGACGCCATGGCGGAAGAAGAATCTACATCATCGCTTTCTGCCGAACTGATTGACCCGTCCGAGATCTTCTCGAAGACGCTGCGCTCGTTCCTCGCCCCGGTGCAGGAGTACCTGGACGATCCGAGCGTGGTCGAAATCATGATCAACGGTCCAGACGAGATCTTCATCGAGCGGCTCGGCCGGCTGATCGAGACCGGCGCGAAGTTCGAGAACGAAGAGGCCCTGGTGGCCGCGATCAGAAACCTTCTGCAGTACGTCGGCAAGCGGTTGACTGCGGACCAGCCGATGATCGATGCCCGGCTGCCGGACGGGTCGCGCGTGCACGTGGCCATGCCGCCCTGCAGCCGCAAGGGGCCCTGCGTCACCATCCGCAAGTTCAAGAAGGAAGGTTTCGACTTCGACTACCTGGTGCAGTGTGGCACGGTGAGCCGCATGGCCCTGGAGTACCTGCGAATCGCCATCCAGTGCGAGAAGAACCTGTTGTTCGCCGGCGGCACCTCCAGCGGCAAGACCAGCCTGCTGAACAGCCTGGGGGCGTTCATACCGCCTGAGGAACGGGTCGTTGTCATCGAGGAATCGACGGAGCTGCAACTCACTCTGCCGCACGTCCTGCAACTGGAGACGCGCGGGCCGGACCGTTACGGGCGAGGCGAGGTGACCATCCGCGACCTGTTCCGCAACTCTCTGCGCATGCGGCCGGACCGGATCATCGTCGGCGAGGTTCGCGGGGGTGAGGCCCTGGACCTGATCCAGGCCCTCACGAGCGGCCATGGCGGCTCGATGTCGACCATGCACGCCGACACCCCGCAGGACGCCCTGAACCGCCTGGAGACGATGGCCCTGATGAGCGACGTGGCCATTCCGCTGAATGCCCTGCGGACGCAGATCGCCTCGTCGATTGATCTTGTCATCGAGATGGCCCGCTTCCACGACGCGTCGCGGCGGGTGATTCAGATTTCCGAAGTGCTGCCGGTTGACGGGAACTACCAGTACCGGCTCAAGGATATCTTTCTGCTGAAACTGCCCGAGGGCAGCCGCAAGATGGACCAGGGGCGGCTGGAGTGGACGGGCGAGCGTCCAGCCCTGATGGACGAGGTGCAGGGCCGCATCATGGCCCAGGAAACCGAGAGTTTGCAGCCCTTTTTCGCCGATAAGGACTCTTAAGGGAGAGCGAGAAGAACCATGACCGGCCATCTCAGGCGAATCGTCAGTTGCTCGGTCGGGGCCGTGCGGCGCTTTGACCGCGATCAGCGGGGCGAAATGCTGGAGTATCTGCTGGTGCTCGCGGCGTTCGCGATACCGTTGATTGCGCTGATTCGGTTGCTGATGGATGTTCTTCGCGATTTTTACTCGATGATTGCGTTTCATGTAGGTTGGCCATTCCTGTGAAAGAGGAGCTTCTTTTAAAGGAGTAGGAGATGAAAGGATTCCTGGCAAGTAAGTTCAAGGGTGAGGGCCTGAAGTCGCTGTTGGTGCGCCTGCACCGCGACGAGCAGGGGGCAGAGGGGCTCGAGAAGCTGCTGATCATAGCCGCCTTTATCCTGCCGCTGCTCGGTCTGCTGCTGTGGTACAAAGACGACATGGCCAATTGGGTCAACAAGTTCTGGGAGAAACGCAAGGAAGATTCCGATAGCGGCGACTTCGCCCCAGACCTCGACCCGACTCACTGACGGCGTATGGAACTACTGGCTGACGTCATCCTTGTGGCCGTTGTGGTCACCGCCGCGGTCACGGACCTGAAGAGCGGGCGGATCTACAACCGGCTGGTCTACCCGGCGGTCGTGGTCGGCCTGCTGCTGGCCCTGGCCACCGGCGGCTGGGCCGGGTTGAAGGATCACGCCCTGGCCGCGGCGATCGGCTTCGGTGTGCTGTTTCTCTGTTACGCCATTGGCGGCATGGGCGGCGGAGACGTGAAGCTGATGGCCGCCGTCGGAGCCCTGGGTGGGCTGAGTCGCGGCGAGGAGGGGATGTTTATTGTCTTCGTCCTGTTCTGGGCCTTTGCGATCGGGGTCGCCCTGGGTCTTCTGGCGGCCATCTGGCGGCGGGTTCTGGGCCGGACGGCGAGGCGGACCTGGTGGGGATTGAAGGTGCTGACTTTGCCGGGAACCAACCTCAAGGACGCGGTCCCGCAAAAGGCGAGCATCCGCGTGCCTTTTGGTTTCGCGACCGGTCTGGCTACGCTCCTGGTGCTGGCGGAAAACTACGCCGGCCTCACCCTTGGCTCGTTGGTCGAAAGGCTCATCTAACCGATTAACCGATTAACCGATAAGCCGATAAACTGGGGTGGCGGAAGGCGAACGTGTCGTGCTCCCCTGGGGAGATCTTTTGATGGGCAAACGCAAACCATGGTTGCTTGCCGCCGCGGCGATGGCGGCCGTAGTGATGCTGACGGCCATCATGTACGGGCCGCTGCTGAGCGGTGGTCCTGCCGCCCGGGCCGCCGGTTCGCCCGTGGGCCGCATGGCCATTGTCCTGATCGTCGTTTGCTCGGCCATCCTGGGCGGCATTGCCTTGGCTCTCAGGCGGCTGACCGACCGACCGCACCCGCCGATGCACCGCGTGTGGCGCGACGAGGGGGGGACGGCCGCCCTGGAGATGCTCCTGGCCCTGCCGTTTATCGTCATGATCCTGCTGGTGGTTCTCCAGTCGGCGCTGTTGTGGAACGCCAACATGGTGATCCATCACGCGGGCTTTGCCGTGGCCCGGGCGGCGGTGACGATCGTCCGCTCGAACGTCGAGGAATCCGGCGAAGAGCCCCGCGTGGTTTTCAACGACGGGGCCGACTACAGCGGCTATCCTTACTCATATCCTCCTCCTCCGCCGTCGCTGAAGATGTGGCGGATTCGCCGGGCCGCGGTGCTGGCCCTGCTGCCGATTTCCGGCGAGGTGCCGACGACCGACATCCGGGACCCCGAACTATCGGGCAGCGACGTCGCCGACGCCGTCCTGAACGCCCTGACGGTCGGTGAGGGCGACGTTGACCAGGCCTGGATCCGCCGCATTGAGAAGCAGTTCGCCTACGCCGATCACTACACGGAGGTCGACCTCCGACGGCCGCTGCACTGGACGTATGAAGAACCACGGCGAGGCGAGAACTGTCCGAGGCGAAGCTGGAGAAGGACCGACTGGAACCCCATGCAGCAAAGCCAGTACGACGGCGTGCCGCTGTGCCGGAACATTCCGGGGCAGATGGATTTCCATCGCTGGGAGGAGATGCAGGTCAAGCTCAATTACAAGTATCCGCTGCTGGTGCCCTACGCCAACCGCATCCTGGCCAAGCTGGGCATGGCCGAAAAGGACACGTCGGCGCCGGGCGGCAAGACGTTTTATGTGACGGAGCTGGAGATTTATACGCCGTACCGGCGGGATCACCAGCAGGAGGACGCGGACAGGTACAAGCCATGAGCCGCAGGGAAACAGACAGACTGTCGGACACAGGAGAAGGGATGCCAGGAGAATTCGTAACGCAGCTTCAGCCGGGCATGAAGGTCGGCAAGTACCAGATCGTGTCGCTGGTGGCGACCGGCGGCATGGCCATGATCTACAAGGCCTACGACAAGTCGCTGGACCGCTACGTGGCCATCAAGCAGATTGCCCCGAACCTGGCCGCCGACGAGAAGTTCCTGGAGCGCTTTCGCCGCGAGGCCCAGGTGCTGGCCCGGTTGAGCCAGGGCCAGCAGAACGTGGTCGCGGTCTATGAGCTGCTCGAGGAAAGCGGCGGCCTGTTCATGGTCATGGAGTTCGTCGAGGGGGCCTCGCTGCAGGTCCTGATGGACCGCGGTCCGGCCAGCATGCAGACCGGGCTGGGCATCCTGCTGAAGATCACCCTGGGCCTGAAGGCTATTCATGCCCAGGGGGTGGTGCACCGCGACCTGAAGCCGAACAACATCATGGTCCAGCCGGGCGGGGGGGTGAAGATCGCCGACTTCGGCCTGATCGGCCGCACCGGCGGGCGGACCAGTCTGCCCATGGGCACCACGCAGTACATGGCCCCGGAGATGTTCGCCGGCGGGGCGGTCGACCAGCGGTCGGACATTTACAGCCTGGGCTTCATGGCCTACCAGATGTTCGTTGGCCCTGAGAAGTTCCGCGACATTTTCTCGGACATTTTCGCCGACGAACAAAGCGCCGGCATCCGCTGGATGCACTGGCATAGCAACCCGCAACTGAAGGCCCCGAGCCTGCGTGAAGTACAACCGGGCATACCGCCGCTGGTGGCCCGGATCGTCGAGCGGATGATGGAGAAGGACCCCGGGCGGCGATTCTCTTCGGCCGACCAGATCATCAAGTGGTTAAGGCAGATTTTCGTCATGTACGTCCAGGGCAAGAGCGTTTCGGAAGAGGACTCGGCCAAGCTGGAGAAGGAAGTTGACCAGGAGATCGACGGTTCGGCGCCGACGGATGCGGCCAAGGTCCCGGCTCGCCGTCCCGGGGGCGGCGCCGTGGCGACCACGGCGCCGAAGACGGCGCCGCTGCCGAAACGGCGCTGGGGCCGGTACGAGTATACCAAGTACGGGGGCATTGCCGCCGGCGTAGTGGTCGCCTTGCTCATCGGGTGGGCAGTGGTCAACAACGTCAGCCAGGGCAGCCTGGCAGAGCAGGCCGGCGACAGGATGGATCAGGCCAAGAAGAGTTTTAATCTGGGCCGGTACGACGAGGCGGCGGATATCTACGAAGAAGTGGCCTCGAATCGCAAGTACCGCGGCCTGTCGGTGGTGGGCGAAGCACGGTTCAGGGCGCTGATCGCCTCGGCCGAGGCGGCCCGGGAGAAGAAGGACTGGAAGAAAGCCCTGGACATGGCCGCCCTGGCCAAGACGCGCGTGGGCAGGAGTTCGGATTTCAGCACGGTCCAGAAAAGCCTGGAAGAGAAAATCCGCAACGACCAGGAGTACTTTCGCCTCCTGGGCCGTGCCAGACAGGAGATGACCCTCGGCAACCTGGACATGGCCGAGGAGTACCTGAACAACATTCGCACATACGGCTTGTACGCCGACGAGACGGTGATAACCGAGAAGCTGGCGGAGATCAGTCGGCTGCGGGCGCAGAAGGCCTTCAACGAAAGGATCGCCGAGGGTGACCTCTACAGGGACAAAGAGAAGCTGACCGAAGCCCGGACGGCGTACAACCTGGCCCTTGACGGGTTGGCCGACCACAAAGAACTGGTCAAGGAGCGTGAGATTGTCCAGGCCAGACTCGATGCCCTGGAAGGCCACGTTCAGTTCAAGAAACTGGTGGCCGACGCCAAGAAGGCCTATGACAACAAGAGGTGGATCGAGGCGGCCGACAACTACGAGCGGGCC
>JAACEH010000167.1 GCA_011682595.1 Anaerolineaceae bacterium | reverse complement strand
GCCATGAGAGAGTTCGCGATGTATGATCACGGCCTGGCACAGCCAGACCGTGGCACCTGGCCATCCGAAAGTGTACATTCGACCGTGAAGTGCTCTAGGCAACCACATTGGGGCGGCCCGCTGGCCGGGAACAGAAGGAGATGGATCGTGAGGCGGTACATGAAACTGATGGGATCGGGCGCGGCGGCCTGGATGATGGTGTGTATGGTCCTGGTTCTTCTGGTGGCTCTGACTTCGCCGGCCCGCGGACAGGACGTGGCCGGGGAAGCGGCGGCAGTCGACGAAAGCGGCGACAACATCATGTCGAAGATCAACGCCCTGGACACTGTCTGGGTGCTGGTGGCGGCCTTCCTGGTGTTCTTCATGCAGGCCGGGTTCGCCATGGTCGAGGCCGGCTTCACCCGGGCCAAGAACGCCTGCAACATCATGATGAAGAACCTGATGGACTTCTCGGTCGGCTCGCTGGCCTACTGGGCCATCGGTTTCTCGCTGATGTTCGGAGCCAGCAGAATGGGCCTGTTCGGCTGGGGCCTGGGCTTTGTGAGCCCGGCCGACCCCTCGCCGGCGGAGAACCTGCCGACCATGGCTTTCTGGATTTTCCAGGCGGTGTTTGCCGCCACGGCGGCCACGATCGTCTCGGGGGCCATGGCCGAGCGGACCAAGTTCATCGGCTACCTGGTCTACGGCGTGGTCATCACGGCCGTTGTCTACCCGTTTGTCGGCCACTGGATCTGGGGCGGCGGATGGCTCAGCGGCGATGGCTGGCTGGCTGGCGTGTTGGGCACCGGCATGACGGACTTCGCCGGCTCGACAGTCGTGCACTCGGTCGGTGGCTGGATGGCCCTGGCCGGGGCGATCGTTCTGGGACCGCGCATCGGCAAGTACGGTCCCAAGGGAACCGTCAAGGCCATCCCCGGGCACAACATCCCGCTGGCGGCCCTGGGGGTGTTCATTCTCTGGTTCGGCTGGTTCGGCTTCAACCCCGGCAGCGAGTTGGCGGCCTCGGGCGGCAGCGCGATATCGATTGCCAACATCGCCGTGACGACCAACCTGGCGGCTGCCGCCGGGGCGGTGGCGGCCATGATCACCGTCTGGATTCGCAGCGGCAAACCCGACACCAGTATGACCCTTAACGGGGCCTTGGCCGGCCTGGTCGCCATTACGGCCGGTTGTGCTTCGGTCAGTCCCGTCGGGGCGGTAATCATCGGTCTTGCCGCGGGCATCCTGGTTGTGATGGCCGTCGAGTTCATCGACAAGGTGTTGAAGGTCGACGATCCGGTCGGGGCTGTCAGCGTGCACGGCGTGTGCGGCGCGTTTGGCACCTTGGCCGTGGGGTTGCTGGCCACCGAGGGCGGCCTGTTCTATGGTGGCGGCTTCAGTCTTCTGGCCGCCCAGGCCACGGGGGTGGTCAGCGTTTTCGCCTGGTGCATGGTGTTGGGCCTGGTGATTTTCAAGGTGGTCGACAAGACCATCGGTCTGCGAGTCAGCCGCGAAGAAGAGATCAAGGGGCTGGACATCGGCGAGCACGGGCTGGAGGCCTACAGCGGGTTCCAGATCTTCACCAGCGAATGAGGCAGAAACCGCTTGCGGGTCGGCGACCTGGTTCGCCGGCCTGCAGCGGTTGTTTTTCTTTTTCTTTTTCTCAGGGAGAGTCGCAGAGATGAAACTGATCATCGCTTACATACAGCCTCACCGTCTGGACGAGGTCAAGAAGGCGCTCTATGAGGCGGACGTTTTCAGGATGTCGATCACCAACAGCCTGGGTTGCGGGCAACAGAAGGGCTACCACGAGGCGTACCGCGGTGTGGAGTTCGAGGTCAACCTGCTGAAGAAGGTGCGGCTGGAGATCGCGGTCAACGAGGATTTCGTCGAGCCGACGGTTGAGGCCATTGTCAAGGGGGCCCGAACGGGCCGGATCGGCGACGGCAAAATCTTCGTACTGGACCTGCCCGAGTGCATTCGCATTCGAACGGGAGAAAGGGGGTCGGCTGCAATAGGCGGATAGCGCGGCCCGGCGAGTGCCGGCCGCAGGACAATTGCAGGATCATCAGGGCGTTACGGAAGCGCGGTTGCCCGGGCACGCTTCCGAATCGCCCTTGCTGTGCAGACGGCGGTAGCGCGCCGGCCGGCGGTCCTGCACCGAGTGGACTGATTGTGTTGTAAGGTTTCTGCACTACTCGATGGAAGGAGGTGGATTGTGAAGCGGTTTCTGAAACGACTTGGCCCGGGAACCAAACCGTGGCCGGCGATGTGCGCTGCTGCGGTTGTGTTGTTGCTGTCGGCCACAGCGGCCACAGGACAGGAGGCCGAACCGGCGGACCAGGCCGGTGGCGGCTCGCTGACTTCGCTGATCAGCAGCGTGGACACCATCTGGGTGCTGGTGGCGGCCTTCCTGGTGTTCTTCATGCAGGCCGGGTTCGGGATGGTCGAGGCCGGGTTTATCCGGGCCAAGAACTCGTGCAACATCCTGACCAAGAACTTCATGGATTACTGCACGGCCAGCATCATGTTCTTCCTGGTGGGCTATGCCTTGATGTTCGGCAGCGGCAACGGCCTGGTGGGCAGCAGCGGCTTCGCCCTGTTGAATGCCGTCGTGCCCGAGGGGGTGACCGTCCCGCTGTGGGCCTTCTGGCTGTTCCAGGTGGCCTTCTGCGGCGCGGCGGCAACCATTGTCGCCGGAGCCATGGCCGAGCGGATGAAGTTCCAGGCCTACCTGATGTACACGGTGATTATCAGTGCCCTGGTCTACCCGATCATCGGCCACTGGGTCTGGGGCGGCGGCTGGCTGGCCCGGATGGGCTTCGCCGACTTCGCCGGCTCGACGGTGGTCCACTCGACCGGCGGCTGGGCGGCCCTGATCGGGGCGGTGCTGCTGGGCCCGCGGCTGGGCAAGTTCGGTCCCGACGGCAAGGCCAAGGCCATTGCCGGCCACTCGATCCCCCTGGCCTCGTTGGGGGTCTTCATTCTCTGGTTCGGCTGGTTCGGGTTTAACGCCGGCTCCACTCTCGGAGTGAGCGCCGACGGCGGCAATCTGGCCGCCCGGGTGGCCATGAACACCAACCTGGCCGCCGCCTCCGGGGCCATTGCCGCCATGGTGACGGTCTGGGTGCGCTACGGCAAGCCCGACCTGTCGATGACCATGAACGGCGCCCTGGCCGGCTTGGTGGCCGTGACTGCGCCGTGTGCCTTCATCGAAGGTTGGGCGGCCATTGTCATCGGCCTGGTCGGCGGCGTCATTGTCGTCGCGGGCGTTTCGCTGCTGGACAAGATCAAGGTGGACGACCCGGTCGGAGCGGTGTCGGTGCACGGGCTGAACGGCATCTGGGGCACGCTGGCGGTCGGACTGTTCGCCAGTTCGACCGTGGTCGGTGAAGGTGGGCCGGTGGGGCTTTTCTACAACGGATCGTTCGGTCAGTTGGGCATCCAGGCCCTCGGGGCCTTCAGTTGCGCCCTGTTCGCGCTGCTGGTGATGGGCCTGGTCTTCCTGGCCATTAAGAAGACGGTCGGTCTTCGCGTGAGCGCGGAAGAGGAACTTAAAGGGCTGGACATCGGAGAACATGGCCTGGAGGCTTACAGCGGATTCCAGATATTCACGAACGAATGAACTTGCGCGGCAGGGCCAGGGGCCGCCGAGACGGAGCGGTCCCTGGTCAAGCCATGGAATGAAGGAGGTCTGAAGAGATGAAACTGATTATTGCCTACATTCAGCCTCACCGTCTGAACGAGGTGAAGCGGTCGCTCTGGGAGGCGGAGGTTTTCAAGCTGTCGATCACCAATTCCCTTGGCTGCGGCCAGCAAAAGGGCTACCATGAGACCTACCGTGGGGTGGACTTTGAGGTCAACCTGCTGAAGAAGGTGCGGCTGGAGATTGCCGTAAACGAGGACTTCGTCGAGCGTACGATCGAAGCGGTCATCGCGGGGGCCCGGACGGGCAAGATCGGCGACGGCAAGATATTCGTTCTCGATCTGCCCGAGTGCGTTCGCATCCGCACCGGGGAAAGGGGGTCGGAGGCGATCGGCTGAAGGACACACCCGCTGGCATACAATTATGTAGTATAGCTGGACAAAAAGCTACGAATTTGTTGTATTGTCTGGCGTTTCAGGGTCGGCCGGGATTCTCTATATCGCCGTAACGTCTTGCACAACAATGCGTTACAAGGCGCAAGGGTGTTTGGCATGATTCTTGCCGTCCGTTTTCTGTCTGCCCGGGCACGATCCCCTGGCGCCATCACTTTAACAGGACATCAAAAGCGAGGAGACTAAAGTAATGGACAAGGAAGCCGTCTTGAAAGCGGTTGAGGATCACAAAATCAAGTTCATCCGCTTCTGGTTCACCGACGTGCTGGGGTTTCTGAAGAGCTTTGCCATCACGGTCGAGGAGTTGGAAGTGGCCCTCGAGGAAGGGATGGGCTTTGACGGGTCGAGCATCGAGGGCTTTGCCCGGATCGAAGAGAGCGACATGATCGCCATGCCCGATACCGAAACCTTCCAGATTCTGCCCTGGCGTCCGCAGGGCGAGGCGGGTGTGGCCCGCATGTTCTGCGACATTCAGACCCCCCAGGGCGAGCCCTACGTCGGCGACCCGCGTTGGGTTTTGAAGCGGAACCTGGCCGAGGCCGCCAAGCTGGGCTATACCTTCTACGTCGGTCCCGAGTTGGAGTACTTCTACTTCCAGAACAGCGAGGGCACCGAGGTCCTGGACAAGGGCGGCTACTTCGACCTGACCCCGCTGGACGTGGCCTGCGACTGCGTCGCGACACGGTGCTCGCCCTGGAGAAGATGGGCATCAAGGTCGAGTACTCGCACCACGAGGTGGCCCCCAGCCAGCACGAGATCGACCTGAAGTACGCCGAGGGCCTGAAGATGGCCGACAACGCCATGACCTACCGTTTGACGGTCAAGGAAGTGGCCATGATGCACTGCGTCTACGCGACCTTCATGCCCAAGCCCATCTTCGGCCAGAACGGCAGCGGTATGCACGTGCACCAGTCGCTGTTCAAGGGCGACAGCAACGCCTTCTTCGACGGCAACGACAAGTATCACCTGAGCAAGGTCGGCAAGAGTTACATCGCCGGCCTGCTGAAGCACGCCAGGGAGATCTGCAGCATCATCGCCCAGTGGTCCAACAGCTACAAGCGTCTGGTTCCCGGCTACGAGGCGCCGGTCTACATCAGTTGGGCCCGGCGGAACCGTTCGGCCCTGGTCCGCGTGCCCATGTACAAACCGGGCAAGGAGAAGGCGACCCGGGCCGAGTTGCGGTGCCCGGACCCGTCCTGCAACCCGTACCTGGCCTTCTCGGTCATGTTGGCCGCCGGCCTGAAGGGCATCAAGGAAGGCTACGAGTTGGGAGCCCCGATCGAAGAAGACATCTTCGAGATGAGCGACAAGCGCAAGGCCCAACTCGGCATCGAGTCGCTGCCGGGCAGCCTGGGCGAAGCCATCGAGTGCACCGCCAAGAGCGAACTTGTCCGCGAGAGCCTCGGCGACCACGTGTTTGAGAAGTTCATCGCCAACAAGCGAATCGAGTGGGACCGTTACCGGACCCACGTCAGCCAGTACGAGCTGGATACTTATCTGCCTATTCTGTAGGCGGCGGTTTGACAATCCGGTCTTTTTCTTTTTCCTTTAGCGTAGTCGTTCGGTCACTTTCCCGGGCAGGTACGAGACCAACGGCTGCGCTTTTCGGAGAGGGATGCTCGGAAAATGAGCAGCGACTGCCCAATGCCGGACCAGGACCAGAACCTGGTGGTCTGCAACGGCTCGCAGGAGGAGTTTCGCCGCATCGCCGGCCTGATTGCCCGGGCGGCTATGGCCGACGGCGCTGCGGTGCGGATCGTCTCCTCGGAGTCAGCCGAGCGGATTCTCGACCAGGCCCTGACCGGGTTGTGCCGCAGCCACAGTCTGGTCGGCGGCCAGGGGTTGTACCGCCGCGTGATTCAACTGGTCGATCGTTCTTTAGTCAGGGCCACCTTGCAGAGGGCCGGCGGCTGCCAGATCGAGGCGGCGCGCATCCTGGGCGTCAACCGCAACACCCTGCGGCGCAAGATGCAGCAACTGGGAATCCGAAGCGCGGATTTTGCTTGAGGACTTGTCGGGCTGCGTATAATTGTACTGCCCAAGAAGAGGTTTGAGATGAACGACCTTTGGCGGACGGATGGTCACCGAAAATGGATTCGCGACGAGAAAGATTCCAGCGGCTGCGCCATCAGCGGCTTCATTAACGAAGACGGCCGCCGCGTCGACGGCGGGGCCATCATCCGCAGCATCGAAAACATGCACGATCGCGGCAACGGCCTGGGCGGCGGGTTTGCCGCCTACGGGATCTATCCGCAGTTGCCCGAGCATTACGCCCTGCACCTGATGTACGACGACCCCGAGGCCCAGCGGCAGACCGAGCAGTTTCTCGAGGCCTGTTTCGACATCGAGCACCGCGAGTCGATCCCGACGACCAGCATGGAGGCCGTCCGCCAGGGGCCGCAATTGTCCCGTTACTTTGTTCTGCCCACACGCGAGGTGAGGGCCCGTCACTGGGACCTCTCCAGCGGCGACATCGTGGCCCGCAACGTCATGCACATCAACCGCGAGATCGCCGGGGCCTTCGTCTTCTCCAGCGGACGGAACATGGGCTGCTTCAAAGGCGTCGGCTACCCCGAGGACATCGGGCGGTTCTTCCGCCTCGAGGAATACGAGGCCTGGATGTGGACGGCTCACGGCCGTTTCCCGACCAACACCACCGGCTGGTGGGGCGGGGCGCATCCCTTCGCCTTGCTGGACTGGGCGGTGGTGCACAACGGCGAGGTCTCCAGCTACGGCATCAACCGCCGCTACCTGGCCAACTTCGGCTATCACTGCACTATGCACACCGACACGGAGGTCATCGCCTACCTGTTCGACCTGCTGATTCGCAAGCACGGGTTGCCGATCGAAGTAGCTTGCCTGGCCATGGCCCCGCCGCTGTGGAGCCAGATCGAACGGATGGAGCCCCAGCGCCGCCAACTGATCTCGACCTTGCGGATCATTTACGGCGGGGCCTTGCTGAACGGTCCCTTCAGTGTGGTGGTGACTTTTTCCGGAGGCCTGATCGGCTTCAACGATCGCATCAAGCTGCGACCCATGGTCGCGGCCCGTAAGGACCACACCTTGTACGTGGCCAGCGAGGAGGCGGCCATCCGGGTCATCTGCCGGCGGCCCGACCGCCTGTGGCATCCCCAGGGCGGCGAGCCGGTGATCGGCCGGCTTTCTGAGGAGGTGGCCCTTGCGTAAGTGGCTCATTGAACCGGACTTTATTGTCGAGCGCGACCCCGAGCGCTGCATCAACTGCCAGGTCTGCGTGCGGCAGTGCGCCAACGACGTGCACTCCTACGACGAAGAGGGTGAGCTGGTCGTCAGTGACAGCGAGTCCTGCGTCGGCTGCCACCGCTGCGCGACGCTCTGCCCGACCAAAGCCATCAGCATCCAGGAGTCGCAGTTGCAGTTCCGGCCCAACGGCAACTGGTCGGCCGAGCGCATCCGGGCCGTCTACAAGCAGGCCGAGGGCGGCGGCATACTGCTGACCGGCATGGGCAACGATCGCCCGCTGCCGGTCATCTGGGATCACCTGTTGCTGAACGCCAGCCAGGTGACCAACCCCTCGATCGACCCGCTGCGCGAACCGATGGAACTGGTGACCTTCCTGGGCCGCAAACCGGACCGCATCGAAATCTCGACCGACGGGGCCGGCCGGATGAAGCTGGAGACGCAACTGGGTCCGCAACTGCGGCTCGAGACGCCGGTCATGTTCTCGGCCATGAGTTACGGTTCAATCAGCTACAACGCTTCGCTGGCCCTGGCCCAGGCGGCCCGGGCCAGCGGCACCTTCGCCAACAGCGGCGAGGGAGGGCTGCACCGCGACTTCCGCCCCTTTGCCGACAACATGATCGTCCAGGTGGCCTCGGGACGTTTCGGCGTGGACGTCGACTACCTGAACGTGGCTGCGGCCGTGGAGATCAAGATCGGCCAGGGGGCCAAGCCGGGCATCGGCGGCCACCTGCCGGCCGAGAAGGTCGACGCCGAGATCAGCGCCACCCGCATGATCCCCGAGCGAAGCGACGCCCTGAGCCCGGCCCCGCACCACGACATCTATTCGATCGAGGACCTGCGGCAACTGATCTACGCCCTCAAGGAAGCCACCCGCTACAGCAAGCCGATCAGCGTGAAGATCAGCGCCGTGCACAACGTGGCGGCCATCGCCTCGGGCTGCGTGCGGGCCGGGGCCGACATTGTGGCCATCGACGGTTTCCGCGGCGGAACCGGCGCCGCCCCGACGGTCATTCGCGACAACGTCGGCATTCCCATCGAGTTTGC
>JAACEH010000166.1 GCA_011682595.1 Anaerolineaceae bacterium | reverse complement strand
CGGGGCAACACCGCCCGGGGCCTCTGGCGAGCCGGTAATTGCGCGCAACATCTTTTGTCATAGCAGGTTATGGTTCAGAATCACCGATGCCCCGGGCGGCCGGATGTTTGGCGCTTGACTAATCTGAGGCGGCGGCTAAAGTAGTGTCGGCGATGTCCTTGTGGGACATGCCAAGAGACACTGAAGGTCTGAGTGCGGCCCCGTTATGTGGGCCTTCTGGCGGCCGTCGGTTGGCCGCGACAAATCGTTCAGACCTCACTATTCGACGGAGCCCGACGCGTCAGGTAAGTCGCAAGAAGGCTCGTCGCATTCGTCCGAGGCGACCTTGGGGAGCACGATGGAGGTCAGCCGAAATCGGACCTTGGGCTGCAGGGGTAGCCGCAAGATAGATTTGAAGACACGAAATGACGAATGGCTGGCAAGCGGTAGGGACGAAACCGGTCGCCATGGGCGGCAGGTTCACAAATAGAGCAGGGAACCGATTGATTTTGAAACTGCCCAACCGGAATGCGTTGCACACCGATGCACCGCCCGCGCCGGCGGTCGCCGTCTTGCGACCCGTGGTGTGAATTTTTCCGGGGCAGAAGGATCCCTCCCCCCCGCCGCGATTCGTTTTCTCTGTGGTTCAAATCGCTCTTGCAGATCGACCGCTGATCGGGTCGTTGTGCGACGATGAACCGCCTTCCGCTTTCCTGACAGAGTTGGGTCGACCGCGCGGCTGTTTGATGCGGCAGAGACGCGCCGACAGTTCCGGCAGGCTCACGGGCCGGGCGTCGCCGCTTTGTGCATGCCGCCCGAGGAAAGGGGATCCCCAATGCACCTTACACTGGCCAACGAGAACATTCCCGTCATCGTCCTTGCCGCCGTTGCCGGCGTGCTGGCCGTTGTGCTGATCGTTGTCTGGACTCGGCTGAGACGCTATGCCCAGGCTCGTCGCAAGGCCGAAGATATCATTGAGGAGGCTCGCCGCGAGGGCGAGCGACTTCAGAAAGAGTCCAAGCTCGAAGCCCGGGACGAAGTGCTGAAGGCCAAGGATCAGTTCCAGAGAGAAAGCGAAGCGGCACGCACCGAACTCAAGGAAACCGAGCGGCGCCTCAGTAAGCGCGAAGACAGTCTTGCCGAGCAGGGCGAGATGCTGGTTCGAAAAGAGAAGACCGTCGAGGCCATCGAGGCCCGCCTCAGCGACCGGGAGAAGGAACTCACCGAGCAGGAAGCCAAGCTCACGGCCACCCTGGCCGAGGAGATGGAGCACCTGACGCGCATCAGCGGCATGGGACGCGAGGAAGCGTGCCAGACGTTCCTCCGCATGGTGGGCGAGGAGATGGAACAGGAAGAGGCCGAGATCGTCCAGAATGCCATCGAACGGGCCAACGAGACGGCGTCCGAGAAGTCGCGCGAGATTATCGTTCAGTCCATCCAGCGGATGGCCAGCGATGTGACGGCCCAATCGACCGTGTCGTCGGTTGACATTCCCAACGACGATATGAAAGGCCGCGTCATCGGCCGCGAGGGGCGCAACATCCGGGCCTTCGAGAAAGCCACGGGCATCGACGTGATCGTCGACGACACGCCCGGCGTGGTCATCGTCAGCGGGCACGACCCGGTCCGCCGCGAGATCGCGAAGCGGGCGATGAGCAAACTGATTCTCGATGGCCGAATTCACCCGTCGCGAATCGAAGAGGTCGTGGCCGAAACCAAGAAGGAAGTCGACGAGCAGATCAACGAGGTGGGCCGCCAGGTGATCCTGGACCTGAAACTTCGGGGTGTCAACAACAAGTTGGTTCCCCTGATGGGGCGGCTCCAGTTTCGCACCAGCTATGGCCAGAACGTTCTGACGCACTCCCTCGAAGTGGCCCGGCTCTCGGCGGCCATCGCCGAGCAACTGGGGCTCGACGCGCGACTGGCCCAGCGATGTGGTTTGCTGCACGATATCGGCAAGGCCATCGACCACGAGGTCGAGGGCGGCCATCCGAAGATCGGAGCCGACCTGCTGCGTCGCCACGGCGAACGGGCCGAAGTGGTCGAGGCGGCCGCCGGACACCATGACCTGAAACAGGCGATGAGCATCTACAGTTGGATCGTCTCGGCCGCCGACGCCGTGAGCGCCTCACGGCCGGGTGCCCGGCGCGAATCGCTCGAACGGTACATCGAGCGGCTCGAGAAGCTCGAGTCGATCGCTATGGCCTTCAAGGGCGACGGCGTCGAGTCGGCCTACGCCATTCAAGCGGGCCGCGAAGTTCGCGTGATCATCAACGCCGAAAAGGCCGACGATGCGATGAGCATCAAGTTGGCTCGCGACATTGCCCGCCAGATCGAGGGCGACCTGACCTACCCGGGCGAGATTCGCATTACCGTGATCCGGGAGAAGCGGGCCGTGGAGTACGCTCGCCACGCATCATAACCGGCGCGTCGAGCGCCGGCACGTATCGAGGCAGACACACACGAGGCCGCCTGGGCAAGATGCCCGGGCGGCCTCAAACAATTCACGGCGTTTGGATGCTATCGGCGCTGAGATCGTTTCTTGGTCTTGGCCTCTCGGCTGGTTCCGCGGTGCGCCGGTGCCATGGTCTGACAAAGTCAGGCCATGATTGGCGATGGCACGAATATCACGGCCTGGCCGTTGGCCAGACCGTGGCACCTGGTTCCGCGGTGCGCGTGACGATCGGCGGTCTACGGCCGCAGGATGATAATGTCCGAGACTTTTAAGAGGGGCCCGCGGTGGATCTTCTTGTTGAACTCCATCGTGGCCTCGCCCTGGATGATGCCGGAGACGAGCACGTAGGAGGAGTTCCTGCGTCGCCTCCGGTCGCGTTGCCAGCGTCGCCGTTGGCGCGGGTCTTTCGGTGGCGGCGGCCCCGTCTGGCCGGTGACGTTCCGGACGCTGGCCCCGCGAGTCATCACCCACAGGTCGCTTCCGTAGGGGCGAACCCACTGTAGCGGCATCTTGCGATCCCCCATCACGGGGCCCTGGGTGGCGACAAACGTGACCGGCTCGCCGATGTGCTTCCGCCACTCGGGGAGAATGCGATTGGCCGCCGGCATCAGGGCGTCGACCAGCAGCTTGCGGTTCACGGCGGCGCGGTCGAATCCTTCCTGGGCCGTGACGCTCAACTTCTCTTTCTGGCCGTCGTCGATTTTCTCGTCGGGATTCAGCAGAAACAGGGTGACCTGCGACAGCAACCCGTGAAGATTCGGTTCCAGGACGACGCCGGCGCCGCCGCACTGGTCGCACGTCTCGCTCTTCTCGCCCGTTTTCCGTCGCCGACCGGTGTTGCGGTCCACCTCGTATTGCGGCGTGACGAGGTAGCCGAAGCCGTTACAGGTGTCGCAATCGAGCGACCGCTTGATGGCCATCGCGGCGGCCTGGATGCGCGAGAAGCTGTAGGTCTGAGTTCGCTTGGCCTTGTCCTTCGACTCGGGCCACCGGAAGGCGCCCTCCGGCATGGGGAAGCGGCCACTGCCGACGCTCTCGCGGTCGATCAGACTGCGGATAGCCGACACCGGGACCGACACATGCGGCCCGCGTCGCCTGCGACCGTACGAGGTGCAGACGCCGACGACGTTGCCGTGACGATCCATGAGCGGGCCGCCGACGTTGTTCTCGGTGATGATGGCATCGGTCTGCAACCACCGGGAACCGTACGGCGCCGCGACATCGGCGCCCGGCACGATCTTCTTGATCACCCCGCCGGCGGCCCAGTCCACGAGCGTCCGCCAGTAGCCGATGGCGTAGACTTTGTCGCCCTTCCTCGGGTCTTCCTTCGCCAGTTTCAGGATTCGCACCTTGCGGCTTTTGGGGGTCTTGACCTTGATCAGGGCCAGGTCCTGGAGTTCGTCGAAGTTGTACAAGCCGACGACATCGAGTTTTGACCAGTCATTGAGGCGGATATCGATCCAGAAATGCTTGTTGGGATCGGTCTTGGCAACGGCCAGAAAGTTGGTGACCACCAGCTTGTGGTCCTCGTCGGGGCCGTCGATCAGGAAGCCCAACGCCCGGCGACTGTCGGGCATGTTGATTCGCACGATGCCCTCGACGGCCGTCCGCATGGCCTTGGCGAAGCCGGGATCGTCGATCGTTGGCGGCGGGTCGTCAGTCGTTGTTTCGGGATCGGGGATCGGCTGACGATTCTCCGGCAACGCGTCCTTGCTCTCCTCCGGCGCCCGGGTCGGGCCCTGGGTCCGCGTCGTCTGCTTCGGCTGTCTCTGGTTTCGCCGGGTGTTGTTGGTGGTGGTTCGGTCGCCCGGATAGTTCTGGGCGACGGCCGGACCGGCCACGGCGAGGATCACCAGTCCCGCCACGAAGCTCAAGCAGAGAGTTCTCATGGTTCTCACCCCAATGACTTGTACGTTCGGCACCCTCTGAAGCTTAGCAGAATCGATAATCGGATCAATCGCAAAGGGCCGAACCCTACCCTATTGAAACGGTCCACGCGGCCGGGGGATTCGATCAAATTTCGGCCCTTGCCCGCCCTCGGCGCGCGCAGACCCCCTCCCTGCGCACTGCTGAACGCATCGAAGCGCGGTTCATTTCGCGAAAAACGCCGGTCCGTTTGCCGTCATGGGGGAACCCACCCTACGCGGCTCGGACGCAGGCGCAAGCCGAAGGCGGAGCCACCCGCAAGGGGCAACTCCGCCTCGATCGGTGATTCCGTTAGACACCTTGCGCGACTACTCGGCGGCAGCGTCTCCGCTGCCGGGCATCGCGGCGAGGTACTCGTACATTTTCCAGCGGCTCTCGGTTTCAGCAGTTCCTCGGCCCGCTGCGGGTTGGCGGTGAGCAGCATCTTGTACCGCGTCTCGTTGTAGACGTAGTCCTTCAGCGGGATGCTCGGTGGCTTGGAATCCAACTTCAGCGGATTCTTGCCTTCGGCGGCCAGGGCCGGGTTGTAGCGGAACAGCGGCCAGTGCCCACTGGCGACGGCCTTCTTCTGCTGATCGTTCCCGGTCCGCATGTTGATGCCATGGTTGATGCACTGGCTGTAGGCGATGATCAGGCTCGGGCCGTCCCAGGCCTCGGCCTCGGTGAAGGCCCGAACGGCCTGCAGGTCGTTGGCCCCCATGGCGATCTTGGCGACATAGACGTTGCCGTAGGTCGTGACCATCAGCCCCAGGTCTTTCTTGCCCAGCGGCTTGCCGGCGGCGGCAAACTTGGCCACCGCGCCTCGCGGGGTCGCCTTCGACATCTGGCCGCCGGTGTTCGAGTAGACCTCGGTGTCGAGGACCAGCACGTTGACATTGCGGCCGCTGGCCAGCACGTGGTCCAGGCCGCCATAGCCGATGTCGTACGCCCAGCCGTCGCCGCCAAGCATCCAGATGCTCCGCTTCAGCAGCGCGTCGGCCACGCTCGCCAGTTGTTTGGCCTCGGGCGACGCGATCGAGGCCAGCGCCTCCTTGAGCTGCGCAACGCGCTCGCGCTGGTCCTTGATGCCCGCCTCGGTCGTCTGGTCGGCACTGAGCAGGCCGTCGGCCAGGTCGCCGCCGATCTGGTCCCGCAGGGCGGTCACCAGTTCCTTGGCAAACTCGTTGTGCTTGTCGCTCGTGAGGCGGAACCCGAACCCGAACTCGGCACAGTCCTCGAACAGGCTGTTATTCCACGTCGGTCCCCGGCCGTCGGGGTTCTGGCAGTAGGGCGTGGTGGGCAGGTTGCCGCCATAGATCGACGAGCAGCCGGTGGCGTTGGCAATGATCGCCCGGTCGCCGAACAGTTGCGTCAGGAGCTTGACGTACGGCGTCTCGCCGCATCCGGCACAGGCGCCCGAATACTCGAAGAGCGGCTGGCAGAGCTGCGACCCCTTGACCGAGGTCAGGTTGCCGATGGCCGTGCGGTCATAGTCGGGAATCGTGTCGAGGAAGAACTGGTAGTTCTCGCGTTCCTGATAGCGGAGCGGCGGCTGCGGCGCCATGTTGATGGCCTTCTTCGACGGATCGGCCTTGTTCTTGGCCGGGCAGGCCTCGACGCAGGCCCCGCAGCCGGTGCAATCTTCCGGGGCGACCTGGATGGTGTACTTCTTGCCGGCGAACTCCTTGCCCTTGGCATCGGCCGACTTGAACGTCTTGGGGGCTTTCTCGAGCAACGCCGGATCGTAAAGTTTCAGACGGATCGCCGCGTGCGGGCAGACAATGTTACACTTGCCGCACTGGATGCAGACCTCCGGATCCCACTCGGGAATCTCCAGCGCGATGTTCCGCTTTTCCCACTTTGTGGTGCCCGTGGGCCAGGTGCCGTCCTCGGGGATTTTCGACACCGGCAGGGCGTCGCCGCGGAAGGCCATGATCTCGGCCGTGACGGTCCGGACAAACTCCGGCGCCGCGTCCGGCACCAGCGGCGGCCGCTCGAACGTGCTCGTCGCCTTCTCCGGCACGGTCACCGGGTGCATGTGCGCGATCGCCTGATCGACGGCGTTGAAGTTCTTCTCGACCACCTCGGGTCCGCGCTTGCCGTAGGTCTTCTGAATGGCTTCCTTGATCTTGGCGATGGCCTCGTCCTTGGGCAGCACCTTGCTGATAGCGAAGAAGCAGGTCTGCATGACCGTGTTGATTCGCACGCCCATGCCCGTGGCCTTGGCGACCTCGTAGGCGTCGATGACGTAGAAGGTCATCTTCTTGTCGATCATCTGTTGCTGCATGCTCTTGGGCAACTTGTCCCAGACTTCGTCGGCAGGGTAGGGCGCGTTCAGCAGGAACGTCGCCCCCGGGGCGGCGTGGGCCAGAATGTCGTACTTCTCGACAAACGGCCACTGGTGCACGGCGATGAAGTTGGCCTGCGAGATCAGGCACGTCTGGCGAATCGGCTTGGGACCGAACCGCAGGTGGCTGACGGTCATCGCCCCGGCCTTCTTCGAGTCGTAGACGAAGTAGCCCTGGGCGAAGTTGTCGGTCTCCTCGCCGATGATCTTGATCGAGTTCTTGTTCGCACCCACCGTGCCGTCGGACCCCAGACCGTAGAACATGGCCCGGACCACGTCGTCGCTCTCGATGTTCAGCGACGGATCGTAGTCGATGCTCGTGCCCGTGAGGTCGTCGTTGATGCCGACGGTGAAGTGTCGCCGGGCGTCGGCCTTGGCCATCTCGTCGAAGATGCCGATCACCATGGGCGGAGTGAACTCCTTGCTCGACAGCCCGTAACGGCCGCCGATGACCTTGGCCTCCCGACCCGTCTCGGCCAGGGCGGTGACGCAATCGAGATAGAGCGGCTCGCCCACCGCGCCGGGCTCCTTGGTCCGGTCCAGCGCGGCGATCGTCTTGACGGTCTTGGGCAGAGCGTCGATGAAGTGCTTGACGCTGAACGGGCGGTAGAGCCGGACCTTCAGCAGGCCGACCTTCTCGCCCTGGGCAACGAGGTGCTCGACGGTCTCGTCGGCCACTTCGGCGCCGGAGCCCATCATCACGATGACCCGCTCGGCGTCGGGCGCACCGACATAGTCGAACAGGTGGTACTGGCGACCGGCCAGTTTGGCGAACTGGTCCATGGCCTTCTGGACGATCCCGGGCACCGCCGTGTAGTACTTGTTGACCGTCTCGCGACCCTGGAAGTAGACGTCCGGGTTCTGGGCCGTGCCGCGAACGATCGGC
>JAACEH010000007.1 GCA_011682595.1 Anaerolineaceae bacterium | reverse complement strand
GCCCGAAGCCCGCAGCGGAAACTTGACGACCCTGACGTCCAGCCCCTGCTCCTTGGCCTGGGCTTCGCTGATGCCGACCATGCCGATTTCCGGGTGCGTGTAGACGCCGGACGGGACCACGCCGAGATCGTCCGCGGCGTCGTGGCCGCAGGCCGTCTCGGCGGCCACGTTGCCCATGCGGCTGGCCACGTGGGCGAACTGGACGGCCGTGGCGCAGTCGCCGATGGCCAGGACGCCCGGCACGTTGGTCTTGCACCGGGCGTCGACCTTGATGACGCCGTTTTCCGTCTCGACGCCCAAAGACTCCAGGCCGATGTCGCGGATCATCGGCACGCGGCCGACGGCGATCAGGGCCAGGCCGACCGTAATTGTCTCGCTGCCCTCGACACTGGCTACGACCTTGTCGCCGGTGACTTTCATCTCGGAAATCTTCGTGCCGACCTTGATCGTAACGCCGCGCTTCTTCAGGCTGCGGGTGATCTCGCGGACGGCGTCCGGGTCGATGCCCGGGCACAGCGAATCCAGCATCTCGACGACCGTGACCTTGCAGCCCAGTTCGCTGTAAAGGGTCGCGAACTCGCAGCCGATGATGCCGCCGCCGACGATCATGATCTCCTCGGGCAGATAGTCGCTGGTGGTCGCCTGGTCGGTGGTCACCACGTGCTTGTCGTCAAAGGGAAACATCCCCGGCCGGGCCGGGGCCGAGCCGGTGGCGATGATGATGTTCTCGGCGCTGACGGTTTGCGTTGTGCCGTCGTCGGCAGTGACTTCGATACGGCCGTCGCCGACCAACTTGCCGGTGCCCATAAAAACCTCGACCTTGCGGGCCTTCAGCAGTTGCCCGACCCCGCCGGTCAGGCCGGCCACCACCTTGCGCGTGCGGGCCATGACCTTCGTGAAATCGACCGTCGGCGTGCCGCCGCTGGCCAGACCGTACTCGCCGGCCCGCTGCATGTGGTGGAAAATCTCGCTGGTGTGCAGCAGGGCCTTGGTCGGAATGCAGCCCACGTTCAGGCAGGTGCCGCCGAAATACCGCTTCTCGACCAGGCAGACCTTGGCCCCCAGAACGGCGGCCCGCAGAGCGGCAACGTATCCCCCGGGTCCGGCCCCCAGGACGGCAACATCGTACTCAGCCACGATTGTTTCTCCTTTAAGTTTCTCAAATGATGGTAGTAACCAGTGCGCTGCAGAACCAGTCAGACCACGTGAGTTTACCGCCGCCGGGGCGGGAAGTCAACGACGACTGCGGGATGCCGTGGGGGATGCCGTTGCGAGGCACGTTCCGTAATTCCACGACCATGGGCCGGATCAACTGCTTACGCCGTGGCGGAAAGAAGGTACAATAGACCCGTGACGAACGATTCAACAAACCTGTACCGCATTCTGGACGCGAACCTCAATCGCTCGCGCGAGGCCCTGCGCGTGGTCGAGGAATATGTGCGCTTCCGCCTGGATTGCAGCACGCTGACCGAGACGCTGAAACAGATGCGTCACGATCTGCGGTCGGCCGCCGACTCTCTGCCTCAGCGGGACCTGCTGGCCTCGCGCGACACGGTCGGCGACGTGGGCAGGCAACTGTCGACGCCGGCCGAGCTGGACCGGGGCGGGACGGACGACGTGCTTCGGGCGGCCCTGAAGCGGCTGCCCGAGTCGTTGCGGGCCCTGGAAGAATACGCCAAGCCGCTGTCCGGGCAGGCTGCAGCCCGCTTCGAGCAATTGCGATACCGCGCCTACACGCTGGAAAAGTCGCTCAACACTGTGCTCAATCCCGACCTGCGATTGAAAGGCCTGCGACTCTACGTCCTGGTCACCGGCAGCCTGTGTCGCCGCCCGCCGCTGGAGACCATCGACGCCGTTCTGGCCGGCGGGGCCGATGCGATTCAACTGCGGGAAAAGGAAATGCCCGGCGGCGAGTTGCTGGACCTGGCCCGGGCGCTGGTCCAGCGGTGCCGCAAGGCCGGCGCCCTGTCGATCATCAACGACCGGGCCGACGTCGCCCGGGCCTCCGGGGCGGACGGTGTGCACGTGGGGCAGGGCGACCTGGGCGTGCGGGCCTGCCGGCAGGTGCTCGGCCCGGGGGCAATCGTCGGCCTTTCGGCCCAGACCACCGAGATGGCCGTCCAGGCTCTTGAGGACGGCGCCGACTATCTCGGCGTCGGCCCGGTCTTCGCCGGCACCACCAAGACGCGCGATTTCGTGATCGGGATTGACGGCCTCACGGAAGTCTGCCGGGCCACGCCGTTGCCGACCGTGGCCATCGCCGGCATTACGCTCGAGAACCTGGGCCAGGTGCTTGCCGCAGTGCCGGCGGCCGTCGCCGTCTGCAGCGACATCATCTCCTGTGACGACCCGCAACAGAGAACGGCGGCCATCAAGCAGAAAATCCTCGAGGCCCGTCCCGTGGAATAATCCGCGGCGGCTACCCGCCGCCGGCCACCATTTGCCCCCGGATCCAGACGCCGACCACCCGGGCTCCCGTCGACAGCAGGGATTCATGCGGATCGCTCCCCGGTCGCCCGGCCGGTCTTACCGCCACCAGGTCGGCCTCCTGGCCTTCGGTCAGCCGCCCGGCCCGGCCCCCGCGCCCCAGGGCGTCGGCGCCGTTTGCCGTGGCCATCTCCAGCAGTTGGTCGGGCGGCGTCTCGCCGTCGCGGCGGTGGACGAAACGCATCTCGTCCAGGATGCTCAGCGAGGGCGAGGAGGCCAGGCTGTCGGTGCCCAGGGCCACGGGCACTCCGGCGGCCATCAACCGTCGGTAGGGATGGTCCGTGTGGCCGAAGTAGTCGTGGCTCCGCGGACAGTAGACGACCGTGCTTCCGCTGCGGCGAAGCACGTCGATGTCCGCCCGGTCGAGGTAATTGCCGTGGGCCACCAAGCGTGGGTGGTCAAAGAATCCGGCCTCATCGAGCGCTTGGATCGGCCGCTTGCCCGGCGCCTTGAACCGGGCCGCCAACAACATGGCCCGCAGCGGCAGCCATCGCCAGAACTCTCCCCGGCCGGTCAGGTACAGTTCAATCTCCCCGGGCGTTTCGTGCAGGTGCGTCGCCAGCGGCAGGCCGCGGCGATCGGCCTCGCGTGCCGCGGCCAGGTAGGCATCGATCCCCGCCGAGTAGGGGGCGTGCGGACTGAGGCCCGCCCGGAACCGTTCGCCGACCGGCAGGGCGGCAAGTCGCTCCAGGGCCGCGGCCATTTGCGAATCGACCGAAGAGCGGCTATGACCGAAAATCTCGACGAACATCGTGCTCCACAGCGGCGACTCGGCCAGCACCGCGGCGCCGGCGCCGTCATAGCTGATCTCGGCCAAGGTGGTCACCCCGGCCGCCAGGGACTCGGCCACCCCCCGGCCGACGGCGTCTTCGGCCGCGGCGGCATGGCGCGTGCGGTTATGTTTTATGATCGACCCCAGCCAGCCGGTGAACCTTTTTGGCTCGGGCAGTTGTCCGCGAAGATCGCCAAGGGAAAGATGCGTGTGGGCGTTGACCAGTCCGGGGATGAGGATGGCCTGGCCGGGGTCGATTATCCGGCCAGCTGCAACGTGCGGCGCGATCTGCGGCCACGGTCCGGCTTCGGCCACGCAGCCCTTGTCGACGACCAGGGCTGCGTTTTCAATCGGCGGCCGTCCGGGCCTCAGGAGCCATCGTCCGCGGACAATCACGCCCCACCACCGGGTTCGATCCACTTGTGCCAGTCGTCGCCGATGTCGCCGCGGCGGTGGTAGCGGGCCATGCTCCGGCTGCACGGGCAGTCGCGGCCCCCCGATCTGTTCAGTTGCCGGGCGGCGGCCCGAATCACCGCCGGCAGCGCTTCGACGGCAGCCGCCACGGCGGTATCTTCACCGGCACTGGTCATGCCCTCGAACTTCAGCCCCGGCTGGAAGCCGCGCTTGACGATGCCCTCGGCGTAGTTGGTCACGTAGCAGACCGCGGCGTAGCACATCTGGAGTTCGCGGGCCAGGAAGACTTCCGGGGCCAGCGACATGCCGACCAGGTCCGACCCGAAGCCGGCCAGCTTGCGGATCTCGGCGGGGGTCTCCAGCCGCGGGCCTTCGGTGCAGGCGTAGGTGCCCTGGGCATGCACCAGCAGCCCGGCCTCCTCGGCCGCGGAGGTCAGCGCCTGGCGGCACTGGTCGCAGAACACCGGGTGCTGGCGAATGAAGCCCAGCCCACCATGTTCGTAGAAAGTATCCTCGCGATGCCGCGTCTCGTCGACCAGGTCGTCGACAATGATCACGCTGCCCGGGGTCATCTTCTTGTTGATCGCCCCGGGGCCGCTCCAGGACAGTATCCGCTCGGCGCCCAGGTCTTTGAGGGCCCAGATGTTGGCCCGGTGGTTGATGAACCGCGGCGCCTGGTGATAACCGCGCTCGCCGTGGCGGCTCAGAAACAGGAAGGCCGCGGTATCCTCGCCGACCTGGCGGATCGGTGCGCTGGGACCGAACGGCGTCTCCTGCGGCCCGAGGTCCCGGCCCGACATTTTTCCCTCGGCCATCAGCCGGTAGGCCATGCTGCCGCCGATACAAGCTACGCTGGGCATTCGTTGCACCTTTCCTGTTGCATCCTATTGCAGGCCGGGCATGTCGCCGGCCTGGTTCTCGGTGATCATGTCGTTCATGAACTGTTCGAGTCGCTTGACCCGCCCGGCGGCCCAGCGCCGCGACTCGGCGAAACGGAACGTGTCGTCGATCCGCGCGGCGAAGTAGCCGTAATCCAGTTTCCTCCGCCAACTTGTCAGCACGTCCTCCACGCCGCGGCCTTCCATGGCGAAGCGCCGCAACTCGCGCCACATGCCCAGGGCCCCCAGGTCGTCCAGGTTGCAGGCGTCCGACAGAATCATGGCCTCCGGCAGATTCGTCGTGCGGCTCTGGTGCCGGCGGATGATCGTCTGGGTATGCTCGATCTGCCGCTCGCTGAGCAACCCCCCCAGGGCGTCGCCCGCCAGCTCGGCCGAGTAGCCGCGTATCTCGTCGCCGCTCATGGTCGCCGCCGCGTAAACCGGCGACTCGCGACGCTCCCGTTCCAGGCGCATCCGCGCCGCGTCGTGGAACATCGTGGCTGCATCCAGGCACAGGCGGTCGATCCGCAGGGGGCCGATCTCCTCGAACCCCAGCATGACCTCCACATAGCGCAGGGTCCGCAGGGCGTGGTCCAGAAGGTAGGTGTCCTCGCGGCCCAGCAGACTCGGGCCGACCAGCAGCCCCCGGGCGGCGGCGATCAGTTCCTCTCGGTCGGCCACGGCGATTCTCCGATTGCGTCGGCCGGCGCGGCCGGCCACCTTTGACTGTAAAGACAATCCCGCCGCCAGGGCTCAAAGCCCGCGTCGCGAATCAGCTCGACCAACTCGTCGCCCGACTGGCGGTGCGACACCCCGGCCGCCCGGACCACGTTCTCTTCCATCATTGTACTGCCCAGGTCGTCGGCCCCGAAGCGCAGCGAGAGCTGCCCCAGCCGCGGACCCATGGTCACCCACGAAGCCTGCAGGTGCTGGAAATTATCCAAATAGATGCGGGCCATGGCAAGGGTTCTCAGGTAATCTTCGCCGCCCGATTTTCGCCACCGCCCGTCGGAGGTCCACGGCGCGGCCAGCGCCCCAGAGGCCAGGTCGGCCGCCAGGCGGGTGTTGGGGGCCTGGAAGGGCCAGCAGATAAAGGCTGTAAAACCGCCCGTATCGTCCTGCAGACGCCTCAGGTGGTCCAGGTGCTCCAGCCGCTCGCGGATCGATTCCGTGTGGCCGAACATCATGGTCGCCGTAGTTCGCAGCCCCGCTTTGTGCGCCGCCCGCATCACCTCCAGCCATTCGGCCGTCGTGCATTTGTTCGGGCTGACTATCCGGCGAACCCGGTCGCTGAGGATTTCCGCCCCGCCGCCGGGCAGGCTGCCCAGCCCCGCCTCGCCCAGCCGCTTCAGCACCGACGCCACGTCCAGCTCCGCCCCGCGGGCCAGGTGCACGATCTCCGGCGGGCTGAAACAGTGCAGGTGCACCTGGAAACGCTCGCGGATCTTCCGCAACAGTCCCTCGGCGAAGTCCAGCCCCAGCCCCGGATGAAGGCCGCCTTGCATCAGGATGTGCGTCGCCCCGCGCTCGGTCGCCTCGGCGATTTTGGCCAGCAGTTGCTCGTCCGAAAGAACGTACCCGCCGCTCGAGCCGCTCGGCCGATAGAACGCGCAGAACCGGCATCCCGACGTGCAGATGTTCGTGTAGTTGATGTTGCGGTCGATGGCGAAGGTCCGCACCCGCGGGCCGTGAAGGCGGCCACAGACGGCCTCGGCCCGCTGGCCCAGGGCCAGCAGGTCCTCGCCCCGCCAGAGTTCCAGCGCTTCGTCCAGGGAGATTCGCGTCATGAGGCGGCATCCCCTCCCTGGCCGCTCGGCCTCGCCATGACGATCGGCGTTCGTCGCGGGGCCAGCTCTTCGTCCGACGCCCAGCGGTAGAACCGCTCCAGCCCCGCCAGCTCCTCGGGCCCGAGATCGTAACGCATCGCCTCGTAGAGGTATCGCCGGGCCTGCTCAGCCGGGATGCCGAGCCGCTCGGCGCCGGCCCGGGCTATCTTCTCACGGGCGGCCAGCCCGAGCCTCTTGGCCTCGGTCAGAAGGTCGACCAGTTGCGGCTGGTCGACCGTTTCGCGGACCACCCAGACAGCGTAAACAAAAGGCAGGCCCATCAGCCGATGCCAGGCCTGGCCCAGGTCCAGCACGTGGTGGAAGTCGTGCCGCGGATGGGCCAGGGCCGGGTCGCCGATCAGCAGGAAGGCGTCGCTGTCGCGATCCTCGGCCGCCGGGTCCGGCCTCGGCCGGCGGTAGTGCGGCCGGCAGCCGTAGGATTCCTTCAGGATCAGTCGCACCAGGCAGTTGCTGGTATGGCTGGCCGGGTCCAGGGCCACGTGGCGAATCAGCGGATAGTCGGTCCGGCAGAACAGGCAGACGCTCTCGGCCGGCCCGCGGCTGGCGATGGCCACTCCCGGCACGATGAGCAGCGGCTTGTGGCGGTGCCGCTCGCGGGCCTCGGCTGTCAGGCGAAAATAATCGATCACCGGAATCAGCGCCGCGTCCAGCTCCTCGGTCTCCATTCGCGCCGTCAGCCGGGCCGGCAGGTCGCGAACCAGCTCGACCTCCGCCCGCTCGTCCAGGCCGAAAGCCAGCGGCCCGGCGTTCAGGAAACTCACCGTGCCGATCCGCCACTTGTCGCCGCTTGTCTTGCCCATGGCTGCCTTTCCCCCTGGTGCGCCCTCAGCAGATTCGGGGTAACTCTTCCCCGTAAGGGACCTCGATGATCCTCTGGCCGCCGAGTGCGCTGACGCCGACCACGCCGGGGCGACCTTCCTGGACGCGGCCCACGGTGGCCGCCTCCTTGCCGTAACGCGTTTTCCGCATCGCCTCCAGGGCCGCCTCGGCCTCCTCCGCCGGGACCACGGCCAGGAGCTTGCCCTCGTTGGCCACGGTCAGAACGTCCAGCCCCAGCAGGTCGCAGGCCCCGGCCACGGCGTCGCGGACCGGCACCCGCGACTCCTCCAGGACGATCGTCCGCCCGCAGGCCCGGGCGATCTCGTTCAGCGACACGGCCAGCCCGCCGCGCGTGGGGTCCTTCAGGCAGCGCGTATTCGGCGCCGCCGCCAGCAGCGCTTCGACCACCTCGACCAGCGGGGCCGCGTCGCTGGCCACTTCGTTCTGGAAACCCAGTTGCCGGCGCTCGGACATGATGGCGATGCCGTGGTCGCCCACCGTGCCGGAGACCAGCACCAGGTCGCCCTCCCGCGGGGCGGCATAGTCGAGCCGCCGTCCCCGGGGCACGACGCCCACCCCGGCCGTGGTCAGGAAAATGCCGTCGGCGGCATCGTGGTCAACTGTTTTCGTGTCGCCGGTGACGACCTCGACGCCCGCTTCCTCGGCCGTCGCGGCGACCGAATCCAGAATGCGGCGAAAGTCGGCCATGGGGAATCCGTCGCGGACGATCACACCGAGCGAGACGGCCAGCGGCCGGGCCCCGGCCATCAACAGGTCGTTGACCGTGCCGGCGATGCAGAGCCGCCCGATGTCGCCGCCGCGGAAGAACAGTGGCCGCACCACGTAGCCGTCGGTGCTCATGGCCAGCCGCCCGCCGGGCCAGTCGAGCACGGCGCTGTCGGCCAGGCGGGCCAGCTCGGGCGACCGAAAGCGCGACAGAATCTCCCGGCGGATCAGTTCTTCGGACAGTTCGCCGCCGCCGCCGTGGGCCAGCAGAATCGTCTCGTGGTCGGCCATCAGTTCATAGGCTCCTGGAATATTTGTAGTGGGCCCGGCAAGAGCCCTCGCGGCTGACCATGCACGGCCCCACCGGCTCGCGCGGCGTGCAGCGGCCGGCGAACAGCGGACAGTCCGGCGGCTCGATGGCCCCGCGAATGACGTCGCCGCAACGGCACCCGTGGGCCTCCTCGCGGTCCGAAATCTCCAGGTCGAAGCGCCGCGCGGCGTCGAACTCGGCCAGTGCGGGGCGAATGGCCAGCCCGCTGCCGGGAATCGTGCCCAGCCCGCGCCACGGCGTGTCGGCCACCTCGAAAACCTCCTCGATCATCGCCCAGGCGGCGCGGTTGCCCGGGCCGCTGACGACCCTGGCGTAGGCGTTGCCGACCCGGGCCCGCTTGGCGGCAAGCTGGGCGACGATCATCTCGATGCCCAGCAGCATTTCCGCCGGCTCGAATCCCGCCACGACGCACGGCCGGGCGAACCGTTCGGCAATCTCCCGGTAGGCGTCGGCCCCGATGATCACGCTGACGTGGCCGGGACAGAGGAAGCCGTCTATGCGGACCTCGCCGCCGGCCAGAAGGGCACGCATGGCCGGGACGATCAGCTTGTGGGCGCTGAGCACCGAAAAGTTGGCCAGGCCCTCGTCCCGGGCCGTCTTCAGGGCCACCGCCGTCGCCGGCGCCGTCGTCTCGAAGCCCACCCCGGCCAGGACCACCTGCTCGGCGGGCTTCCGGCGGGCCAGTTCCAGGGCATCCATGACGCTGTAAACCACGCTGACCCGGGCTCCCCGGCCGGTCACCCGCTCCAGCGTCGTCTCCCGGCCCGGCACGCGGATCATGTCGCCGTAGGTGGCCACCCGGACGCCCGGCCGCTGGGACAGATCGATCAGGGCGTCGATGTAGGTTTGCGGCGTGACGCAGACCGGGCAGCCCGGCCCGCTGACCAGGCGCAGCTTAGCCGGCAGCAAGCCCTTCAGGCCCGCCCGGTGAATGGCCACGGTGTGCGTGCCGCAGACTTCCATGATGCTCACCCGCTCCTGGGGCAGGGCGGCCATCAGCTTGGCGATCTTGCGGCACAACTCATTCCGCTGGTTTGTCTGCGTCTTTTCGTCTGACACGTTCCAGTTCCTCGAAAGCTTCGTCGGTTGCAGCCGCTTCCTCCGGGCTGATGACCGTGATCGCGAAACCGGCGTGCACCAGCACATAGTCGCCGAGGGCGGCTTCCGGCACCACGTCCAGACGGGTCTGCACCCGATTGCCGCGCACATCGACTGTGCCCTCGTTCTCATTTCGCTCGACAAGTCTTCCCGCTACGGCAAGGCACATAAATCTTTTCTCCTGCTTGTGGGTGGCATGGCCACGCTTGTACGTATTTAGCAACATGGCGTTTCTGTGTTTTCTTGTAGGGGCGGGGCTTGCCCCCGCCCGCGAACGCCCTTGTCATTACTACTCTGCGTAGCAAGCTACTACGCAGAGCAGCAAGCACGAGCTGGTCTCTTGCGGGCACCCGCAAGGGGTGCCCCTACATGGCTAAACACGTACCACGGCATGCCGTGCCCCTACTTTTTTCAGACCGTTCCGGCGATCATCCTCTGGCGGGCGACTTCCACCTGGCCGAGGGCCAGGCCCCCGTCGCCGGGCGAGACCTCGCGCTGACGGTACACCCTGAAGCCCTCACTCTGCAGGGCCGCGACCAGTCGCTCGGTCAGGCGGCGGTTCAGGAAACATCCCCCGGACAGGGCGATGCGCGTTTCACCGGTAATTCTACGCAGCCGCTGGGCCCCGTCCAACAAAAAGGCTGCGACGGTGTTGTGAAAACGGGCCGAGACGTTCCCGGCCGATTGACCAGCTTCCAGCGCCGCCACCAGGTCACGAACCAGCGGCAGGGCCGAGATCTCGAAGCCCGGCCCCTCGGGGGAATCGGCCACCTGGTAGGAGAACCGCTCGGTGACGCCGTCCTCGGCCGCCGCTTCCAGCTCGATGGCCGCCTGGCCTTCGTAGGTGCTCTCGGTGGCCAGGCCGGCCAGGGCGCTCACGGCGTCGAACAGCCGGCCCAGCCCGCAGGCCGGGGGCGAGTTGAGCCCCTGCTCGATCATCCGCCGCCAGACGGTTCGCTCCCGGGCGGTCGTCGTCGGCAGGAGCCGCCCGGCCACCGAGTCCGCCTCCTCGCCGAAGGCCTCGAGCAGCAGCGACCAGGCCACGCGGACCACCTTTTCGATGGCTGCATCGCCGCCGGGCAGGGCGGTGTAGCGCAGGTGGCCGAGCCGCGTGAACGTCCCGTCGGGGCGAACATGGAGAAACTCGCTGCCCCAGACCGTCCCGTCGGTCCCGTAGCCCGTGCCGTCCATGGCCAGACCGACCAGCGGCTCGGTCAGTCCGTGCTCGGCCGAGACGGCGGCGATGTGGGCGTGGTGATGTTGGACCGCCGTCAGGCGGACGCCCTCGAGCCGGCGGGCGTAGCGCGTCGAATGGTAGGCCGGGTGCAGGTCGTGGGCGACCACCGCCGGGCGAACCTCCAGCAGCCGCGACAGCTTGTCGATGGTCTCTTCGAAGTAAGCGGTGGCCAGGGGATTCTTCAGGTCGCCGATGTGCTGAGAGAGGTAAGCCCGGCCGCCGCGGGTCAGGCAGACGCAATTCTTCAACTCCGGTCCGACGGCCAGGATCGTTTGCGGCGGTTCGGGCCGGGGCAGCGGAATTGGCCGCGGCGCGTAGCCCCGGGCCCGGCGGATCACCAGCGGCCGCCCGCACTGGGCCGTCGTCAGCGAGTCGTCGCAGACGGTCCGGATGTCGCGATTGTGCAGCAGGTAGTAGTCGGCGATGCCCCGCATGCGCCGGACCGTCTCGCCGTTCTGGCGGCACATCGGTTCTTCGCTGATGTTGGCGCTGGTCATGACCAGCGACGGAAAGTCGCCGGCAAAGAGCAACACCTGCAACGGGGCGCAGGGCAGCATCAGGCCCAGGTAAAGGCTCCGCGGGGCGACGCCTGGGGCGACCTCTGCCTCGGCTCGGCGAAGGGCCAGGACAATCGGCCGCTCGGGCGACTCGATAAGTTGGCGGGCGGCCTCGTCGAGGTGAACCAGCCGGGCCGCCTGCTCGCAGTCGGCGACCATCAGGGCCAGGGGCTTCCGGTCGCGCCTCTTGCGGCGACGAAGCTCGGCCACGGCCTCCCGGCTGCGGGCCTGGCAGGCCAGGTGAAAGCCGGTCAGGCTCTTGATGGCCACGATGGCTCCGTCAAGGAGTTTGCCGCGGACGAACTCGACCGGGTCGTCGCAATCGATCCCGCCGCCGTCGGCGTCGTACAGTTCGAGCCTCGGTCCGCAGGCGGGGCAGGCGTTGGGCTGGGCGTGGAATCGCCGGTCGGCCGGGTCGTCGTATTCCCTCCGGCAGTCCGGGCACATGGCGAAGACCTTCATCGTCGTCCGCGGCCGGTCGTAGGGGACGTCGAAGATGATCGAGTACCGCGGGCCGCAGTTGGTGCAGTTGATGAAGGGGTAACGGTAGCGCCGGTCGGCCGGGTCGAGTAGTTCGCGGCGACAGTCGTCGCAGATGACCATGTCGGGGGAGACCTGCGTGGCGGCGGGGGTCAGGGCCTGGGAGAAACGAATCTCGAACCGCCCTTGCCGGCCGTCGTCGGAGGCAGCCGCGGGCTCGATGTCCGTGACCCGGCACCGGTCGATGCGGGCCAACGGTGGCGGGGCGTCATCGCCGCCGGCGTCGCCACGGACGGCGGCCAGAAAATCCTCGACATCGGCCGCCGGCCCCTGGACCTCGATCAGCACGCCGCGGGTATCGTTGAGAACGTGGCCGCCCAGGCCATGCGCGGTGGCCAGACGGTGGACCCAGGGGCGCAGGCCCACGCCCTGAACCGTGCCGGTGATGCGAATGCGGCGGCGAATCTGTTTCTCCGTTCCCATGTGAGGCTTTCGTCGTCAGAGGCCGAAGATTTCCTTCGGGTTGTCGCGAAGCAGGCAGGTGGCCACGGCCAGGGCCTCGGATTCGCCGAGGCGCTTGGTCTCGATCTGACCGGCCAGCACGCGGGACAGGCAGCGGCGGTACATGTTGAACTTGGGCAGCGTGAACTCGACGTAGTAGGCGTCGCTGTAATAGCCGAGCAGCTTGGTCCGGGGCAGGGCCTCGATGCGGCAGCGCAGGTCGGGTTCGATGTAGCCCGGGATGTTGGTGTACCACCAGTGTCCGGAGGCCCGGACGTTCCGGAAAATCCAGGTGTAGGTCAGCAGTTCGTGGGCCATGGTCGGCGACAGGTAGCTGACGGTGAAGGTCACGTCGTCGAAGCGGTTGAAAAGGTCGGCGTACTGGGTCAGGCTTGCCGTGTTGGCGACCAGGTCGGTGCCGCCCTTGACGCCGTGGCGGTAGGCCCCGCGGACGGCCCCGATCATCAGTTGCATGGGCAACTTGAACTCACGACAGCCGTCGACCAGCAGGTAGAAGATGAAGGAGCGCAGGCGGGCCGACTCCCGGTCGCTGAGCGTCTGGCCTTGCAGGGCGGCGGTCAGGAGCGGCTCGGCCTCCGACGATTCGACGGCCCTGCAGACGAACTCCGGCGGCAGGCTGATGGCGGCACTCCTGGCCTCGTGCTGAACAAAGTAGTCGAAGACGCCGCCCAGGGCCTTCTTCAGGCTGGCGGTGTCGCTGACGGTGACGCCGCTGCGGGCGGCCAGGGCCTCGAGGGTCTCCGGGCCGGCGATGTCGAAAACCAGGTCGTCGCACCTCAGGCAGGGAACGAGCTTGCGGCGGTCGAACCCTTCCAGGTCTTCCGAGAAGGTGTTGGTCAGGAAGACTTTCTCGATATTACCGCGACGAAGGACCTCGTCGGTCCATCCCGGGCCGCCGAGTTTTGCCGCCGCGGCATCCGACAGGGCCTTCCAGTTGTCAACGGTCAGGTGGCGATCCTTGAAGTCGAAAAGTTCACGGGCCAGTTCTATCATCCAGCCGTATTGGACGGTGTTGTTGAAATCGGCCAGGGCCTCGACCAGGGCAGGGACCATCTGCTCGTCGGGCAGGGAGTCGGCCATTTTCTCCTTGGGCAGGCCGGACGAGAAGGCCAGCTCGGTGTAGTAGTGGTAGCTGAGCAGCTCGCGCAGGCCGGCGGCGCCGGGTCGGAGCTGGCGGACGTGGCTGTGGATGTCGATAGCCTGGATCTTTTCGATCTCGGCGTAGAGCGATTCGACGAGCTTGGACATGACTATCTCTCCTGTGGGATTATCTTCAGAATACGGCAGGCACGCCATGGCGTGGCCCTACAGCGCGGGTCAAAGCGTTTTAAGAATTCCCTCCAGAAATTCTTTCCACTGGCCTGCCTTGCGTTCGGCGGGCCAGTCGGGGTTCTTCCGGCACCAGCCGCCGCGATAGTCCTCGATCGAGAGGTATCCCTCGTAGCCGCGATCCTTGAGCAGCTTCAGCAGTTCGGCCCACTCGACGAATCCCTGGCCGGGGCCGGTGAAATCGAGGCGGACCTTGTCGCCCTCGCGGACCCAGGCCAGGTCCTTGGCGTGGACGTGGCTGATGTAGTCGAACAGAATGTCGAGGGCTTGCGGCCAGGGCTGATAGCCGAACAGCCGGGCGTTGCCGGCGTCGAAGATGATGCCCACCTCGCGCGGCGAGAACTCGCGGACCAGTTCGTATGAGGCCAGGACGCCGTCGGCCATGGTCTTGTCGTGCAGTTCGACCACGGGGCGGACGTCGTGCTTGCGGGCGATCTCGATCGCCGCGGCCAGGAGCTTGCGCGAGCGGTTCATCGAACCCCAGTAGCCGAGCCCGGGGTCGTAGCGTCCGCAGCCGATGCGGACCAGGGGGCAGCCGATGCTTCCGGCGGCCCGGCACAGGCTCTCGAACTTCTCGAGTTCCTCGACCTCGCAGCGGGAAGCGAAGGCGAAAATCTCGACCCCCGCCTGGCGGGCCAGCAGGGCGGCGGTCTCGGCACTGGCCAGCGTGTCGGCGGTCGAGATGTGCCACTGGGGGCCTTCAGGTTCGCCGCGAAACTTGCCCAAGTACCCGGCGGCCAGTTCCACGCCGTCCAGGCCCAGCTCTTTGGCCAGGCTGATCACTCCCTCGACCTCGAGGTCGGCCGTGCAGACGCTCTGGATGCCGATCTTCATCTTACGTCCTTTCCGTGCGGGTGACGCAGGGGGTCCGGTCAAGTGCTCGACACAGGAGGCTTTTACCAGATTCGCGGGCCGGGTGCAACGCCCTCTCGGAGAGATTGCCGGCCAGGGACTTGCAAAGCAGGGAACATTGATTATGATGTTGAGCTTTCCGGGAGACGTACCCGAAGAACCTTGCTGCCGGGAAGGAGAACTCGCGACGTGAAGACCAGGACGCAGGTGTTGGTGGGATTCAATCAGCCGCTCGAGGAGCGACAGTTCGAGCTGTTGCCGCTGGCCGACGGCGAGGTGCTGGTTCGCATGCTGG
>JAACEH010000165.1 GCA_011682595.1 Anaerolineaceae bacterium | reverse complement strand
AGAGGTGGCTGAGCGGTCGAAAGCGACGGTTTGCTAAACCGTTGAATGGGTTATCACCTGTTCCCCGGGTTCGAATCCCGGCCTCTCCGCCAGAAGAGTCCCAGGGCACTTGCGACACTGAGTCGGAAGTGCCCTTTTTGACGGCATTTCTGACCGACCTCACACCGGAAAGCCTGCCTGATAGCACCTCTTGGTGTAATGTTAGAGCAAACCATGTGTGTACACACAAGAGGTAGCGCATAAGCGCACGCAAACCCCTGGCCAGACTGCGCGGTGCGAATGTCGCCGCAGCGGCGCCGATTATGGCTCGCTCTGACTCGTTCCGACCGGGGGCTTCAGTTCCACCCGGGTCTCGCGGCCGTCGATGTCGTAGAAACAGAGGTAGGTCTTCCCGCCGATCCTGCGGCTCGAGAAGTTCCCCGGACTTCGCTCATACTTCATCCGCCGGCCGGTGAACGGATTGACGATGAGACTTTCTTCTTCCAGATATCCTTCTTCAAGAAGGATTCCGGGAAACTCGGCCAACTGCTCAGGCGTCATCTCGGCAGGCAGCTTTCCCTGAATAATGGTGACACGCGCCGCCGATTGGATATGATATGACACTCGGCCGCGCCGGGTGGCCATCTTCGTGCGGCCAGTCGGCCGAAGCCTTGGCGAAGGCTGATGCACGGGGCTTGTCACGGCAACTGTTGTAAGGAGAGAAGCTTTCGCTGAGCAACGCAAGATTCTTGTGACCAGTGCCCTGCCCTACGCCAACGGGCACATCCATATCGGGCACCTGGTCGAGTACATCCAGACCGACATCTGGGCGCGGTTCCAGAAGCTGCGCGGCCACCAGTGCACCTACGTCTGCGCCGACGACACGCACGGCACGCCGGTCATGATCCGGGCCCGCAGCGAGGGCATCACTCCCGAAGAGCTGATCGGCCGCATGCAGGGCGAGCACACCCGCGATTTCGCCACCTTCGAGATCGAGTTCGACAACTATTACTCGACGCACTCCGAGGAGAACCGCATCTTCGCCGAGGGCATCTACGCCGCCCTGAAGGCCGGCGGCCACATTACCGTCCGCGAGGTCGAACAGGCCTATTGCGAGCACGACGGGATGTGGCTGCCCGACCGTTTTCTCAAGGGGGCCTGCCCAAAGTGCGGGGCCGACGACCAGTACGGCGACAGTTGCGACGCCTGCGGCGCCACCTACCGGCCGACGGACCTGGTCGGCCCGAAGTGTTCGATCTGCGGCAACCCGCCGGTGCGACGGAAGTCGGACCACTACTTCTTCAAGCTGGGCGACTACGCCGAGGCCCTCGAGGACTGGGTCGGCCGGGGGCACGTTCATCCGGCCATCGCCAACAAGCTGCAGGAATGGTTCGACGAAGGGCTGAGGGACTGGGACATCAGCCGCGACGGGCCGTACTTCGGTTTCCGCATCCCCGAGACCGAGGACAAGTACTTCTACGTCTGGCTCGACGCGCCGATCGGTTACATGGCCAGCTTCAGGAACCTCTGCGACCGCACGGGTCAGGACTTCGACGCCTACTGGAAGGCCGAGCGGGCCGGGGAGACCGAGCTTTACCACTTCCTCGGCAAGGACATCACTTACTTCCACGCCCTGTTCTGGCCGGCCGAGTTGATGGGCTCGGGTTACCGGACGCCGACCTACCTGGCCATCCACGGTTTCCTGACCGTCGACGGCCAGAAGATGAGCAAGTCGCGGGGCACCTTCATCCAGGCCCGCACCTTTGCCGCCCATCTGCCGCCGCAGGCTCTGCGCTACTATTACGCCTCCAAGCTGGGCCCCGGCCCCGAGGACCTGGACCTGAGCCTGGAGGATTTCGTCAACCGCATCAATTCCGAACTGGTCGGCAAGCTGGCCAACCTGCTGAGCCGCACGGCCCGGATGACCAATTCGAAACTCGACGGCCGGACGGGCGAGCCGGATGAAGCCGCCGCCGGGATGCTCGCCCGTTTACGCGAGGCCGGCGACGAAATCGCCCAAGGCTACGAGTCGCGGAACTTCAGCTCGGCGGTGCGGCGGATATGCTCGCTGGCCGACCAGGCCAACAGGTACCTGGAAGAGACCCAGCCCTGGCAGACCGTCAAGAGCGACCCTGAGCTGGCCCGCCGGCAACTGTCGGCGGCCCTGGAGGCGGCGCGGCTGTTGGTGGTGTACCTCAAGCCTATCGTCCCCGGCTTTGCCGCCAGGGCCGAGTCGTGCCTGGCTGTCGAACCGTTGACCTGGGCGAGCCTCCAGGAGACGCCGCCGGCGCGGCAACTCGGGGAGTTCCAGCGCCTGGCCGACCGCATCGACGCCGAGGCGGTCGAAGCTATGATTGAGGAAACCCGCCGCGACCAGGCGGCGCACAAGCAGTAAGCAGTTTTTTTTCCGACGGACCGCCGGCCGGGATGGCTCCGACGTATAATGGTCGGCAGCAGAAACACGGGGCGGTCCACCTTGTCAGTTGAACGGAGGGTACCATGAGCCACGACGAAAAACAGATCGGCGACCTGACCCGCCTGGGCCCGACGGCCCGCGGGCCGGTCCAGACACTGGCCGGCAAACTGCTTGGCGATCTGGGCGATAATCTTGAAAGTCTCACGGTCATCGGCAGCGCGTTGACCGAGGACTTTCGCCCCGGCCGCAGCGACATCAACACGGTCCTGGTCGTCGGCCGCCGCAGTCAGGCCCTGTTGAAGCAGATTGCCGCTTACGGCAAGGCCATGGGACGCAAACATCTGCGGGCCCCGCTGCTGATGACCGCCGAGTATATTGAACGCTCGCGGGACGTGTTCGGCGTGGAGTTCCTCGACTTTCAGCTCAATCATCTGACCGTCCTGGGTGACGACCCGTTCGCGGGACTGACCTTTGAGAAATCCGACCTGCGCCTGCAATGCGAGCGGGAACTGAAGGCCTCGCTGATCGCCCTGCGCCAGGGCTACATCCGTTCGATGGGCAATCCCCGCCGCGTCGCCGAGCTGCTGGTCGGATGCCTGGGCAACGTGCTGCCGGTCGTGCGGGCCATGTTGTGGCTGAAGGACGTCGATCGCTCGCCCCTGGCCGCCCGGACACTGGCCGAAGCGTCGAAGGTTTTCGAGTTCGAAGCCGGCCGCGTTCCCTCGATCCCGGACCTGCGCCAGGTCCGCAAGCCTCCAGCGGACCAGGTGGACGAAACGTTCGAAGCTCTCTATAGCGTCGTTGACCACCTGTCGCGGAAGGTAGACCAACTGGAGCCACAGGGATGACCTTTCGACAATGCGCTCTCATCTTGACGGTCGTCGCCGCCACTGGATTTGCAGCCCCGGCAGCCCAAGGGGTTGAAGCGGCGCCGCGGACCTTTGTCGCCGACCGGGCGGGGGTCATCGACGCGCCGACCAAGGGGCAACTGACGGGTCTGCTCCAGGAACTGGAACAGAAGACCGGTTGCCGCATGATCGTCCTGACGGTGGCCAGCACCGGCGGCCGGCCGATCGACCAATATGCCTTCGAGCGGGCCGACAAGTGGACCTTCGGCGCGAACCGCAAGAGCGCCAGCGTGCTGATGGTGGTGGCCGTCAAGGATCGAAAGTATCGAATCGAAGTCGGCTACGAGTACGAGGGGATTCTGCCGGACGGCTTTGTGGGCAGCGTGGGCAGGCAATACCTGGTTCCCTATTTCAAAACCGGCGACTACGGCCGGGGCATTATTTCCGCGACGGCCGTCATCGCCCAGCGCGTGGCCAAGGCACGCGGCGTCATCCTGACCGGCCTGCCGACCATCGCCGAGCCGCCCCGCAGCGGCATGACCGTGAACCAGTGGCTTTGCCCCCTGCTGTTTCTGGCGGCCATGATCTTGTCGATGTACGGACGGCGCCGCCACAGCATGAGCGGAGGACTATTCTGGGGCCTGATGGCCGGCTCGATGCTCGGAGGTTTCGGCGGGGGTTCCCGCAGCGGCGGTTTCGGCGGCGGATTCGGCAGTTTCGGAGGAGGCGGGGGCGGCGGATTCGGAGGCGGCGGGGCCGGCGGAAGTTGGTGAGCAAAGCCGATCCGCTTGATTCAGCCGTGTCCCGGGCGGGCGTTCTGGCAATCGGTCGTAGGGAAACGTGTCAATAGGAAAGGATGGTAATCATGAGCACGACTTTCGGGGGCCAAGGCCCCAGCCGTCCGGGGCAGAGTTCGTCCGGATCGGCGTTCGGCATGTCCCGCGGCTGCATCATCGGCGTGATCGTGGTTGTTGTCATCGGCCTGATTATGGCCGGCGTGATCGTATCCGGCTACAACAAGGCGGTCCGCCTGGACGAGGGGGTCACCAACCGCTGGGCCCAGGTCGAGAACCAGCTCAAGCGGCGCTTCGACCTGATTCCGAACCTCGTCGAAACGGTCAAGGGATATGCCAAGCACGAGAAGGGCATCATCGAGAACGTGGCCGAGGCCCGGACGAAGTATTTCCAAGCGGGCAGCGTGGCCCAGAAGGCCGCCGCAGCCGGCACTTTCGAACGGGCCCTGTCGCGGCTGCTCATGCTGCAGGAGCGGTATCCCGACCTGAAGGCCAACGAGAGTTTCTTGAAACTCCAGGACGAGTTGGCCGGGACCGAGAACCGTATAGCCGTCGAGCGAATGCGCTACAACGAAGCGGTCAGGGCGGTGAACACCTACCGCCGCGAATTTCTGGGCCGATTCTTCTGCTCGTGGGCGGGCGTCCAGCAGGCCGAGTACTTCAAGATTCCAGAGGCCGAAAAAGAAACACCGAAGGTCAAGTTCTGATCGTTCCCGGGTCAGGGCCATCGCATCTAATGGTCGTATTGGGTGGGTGGTTTTTCTTCTTTTTCGACAGATTGAGCTTGCGCTATGTGTCTTGTGCCGCTATGCT
>JAACEH010000006.1 GCA_011682595.1 Anaerolineaceae bacterium | reverse complement strand
TTTTTGAAGGGCAAGAGTGCGGTGCGGATTCATCGGGAGTTGCTGTCGGAGCGACGGATGACCGGCTTGCACTTCTGGGCTACGGGGTATTCGGTGAGTACGGTGGGGCTGGACGAGGCGCAGATACGCCGTTACATCCGTGATCAGGAGAAGCGGGACAGTCAGCAAGGCGATCTGGACCTCAGGTAACGGAGACGGCCCCAACGGGGCCTTCCCTACGTCATCGGCCCCCTTGGGGGGGCCTTCCTAAAGCCACGCCCTCTGGGCGTGGTGGATTACCTCTTCGAGTTGTCCCCGGCACCCATTGAACCCGCCACCCACGGCGGCGTCAACCAGAACTTACTCCTTGCAGGGCCGAACCGGAATTGATAGACAAGGGGATCCGTTCCCTGGTTGCGGCCATTCCCCAAGCGCAAGCCCGGGGCTGCAGCCAAACCCGATGCCGCGAAGCGGGGTTAAGATAGGGCTTGACAAGTGTGCCTGTGGTGCCGATTCTGCTGAGCGAGAGGCTTGGAGCCTGGTGGCTCCAAGTCGGCAGGACGGGGCAGGGGGCGGATATGGACGTTGCTATCGTCGGGGCCAGCGGCGCTTGTGGGCGCATGATCGCAACACACCTGCTGGCCGATCGCGTGCTCGAACCGCACGAGCGGCTGCAACTGGTCGGGCGAAGCGGCGGGGCCAGCGCCCGGGCCTTGCCTGGTCTGCGGGTTGACCTGCGCGATGCCTTCAGCGGCGTCTGCCCTCAACTGGACGTAGCCCTCGAGCCCGACGACGTGGTGGCCGACATCATCGTCATTGCCGCCGGGCAGACCGTCCGGCCGTTGGACCACGACCACCCCGCCCGGTCGCTCCGCAGCCTGCCGACTCGGGATCAGCTTGCCGCCGGCAACCGGCCGATCTTCGAGGCCCACGCCGAGTCCCTGGCCCGGCTCGGGGCCGGCCATGAGATTGTCCTCGTGCTGAGCAATCCCGTCGAACTCGGTGTCGAGATATTCTCCCGCCACCTGGGACGTCATCGCGTGATCGGCATAGGGGGCCACTCCGACACGCTCCGCTTCCGCCGCGAGATCGCCGGTGAACTGGGTGTGCGGCGGCAGATGGTCAGCGGCTTCATCGTCGGCGAGCACGGCCTGGGCATGGTGCCGGCCTGGTCCACCGTGAAGGTCCACGGCATGGACGACTCGGAACTTCAGGATGCCCTCGAAACGATACGCCGCGGGACGCAGTTGCGGGACTTCTCGGAGAGGCTCCAGGAGGCCGCAAAGCGCATGCTGGAGCACGTCGGCTCGCAAGACCCGGCCGAGAGTTTCGCCTTTATCGACGGCCTGCCGCCGGATATCCGCACCTACCTGAAGCCCTGGGCGACGCAACTGGCCGGCGGCCTGACCGCCAACGTGACGGCCATGGTGACGGTCGACCTGCTCAAGACGATCCTCTCGGGCAACGAGGTGGTGGTGGCCGGACAGGTCCAACTCGACGGCGAACTGTATGAACTCGAAGGCCCGCTCGGCGTGCCGGTGGTCATCAGCCCGCAGGGCTGGGCGCAGGTGGTGCCGCTGCAACTGTGGAAGGAAGAGGTCGAGTTGCTGAAGCAAAGCTCAGGCCAGGTGAACGATAAGATCAGGGAGTGGCTTGACGGTGGATAAGAAACGCTGGCTCTTCGCCACAAAGGTTCAGGACAAGGCCGGGACGCTGACGGCGGTCTCGTCGGTTTTCTCGAACCGCGGCATCTCCGTGCAGATGACCCTGGGCAGCACGCTGAGCGTTCCGGTGGCCGACTCCATCGGTCTGTTCTATGTTTTCGAAGCCAGCCGGCCGCGCATGAACGCCCTGCTTCGAACCGTCCGCCGCCTGCCGACGGTTATCTCGGCCGAGTGGTACGCCTACGATTCGCCGAAGTTGCGGGCCGTGGCCTTTGCTCGCGTCGATCCCCACCTGGTGGACGAAGGCGAAGGCCTGCCCGGGGTGGCCTCCGAAGAGGCGGTCACTTTCGCGCCCATCATCTGCAGCGACGATAGCGAAACGTGGATTCTCATGGCCCCGCCGAACCAGGTTGCCCATTGTCTGGAGCGTCTGCGGACTTCCGGGGCGCTGGTGGAGGTCAGCGTGACCATCATCCCGGTTGAATAGCCGCAGACCGCTCGCACCGGCTTGCTATATCAGGCCATGGAGTTTCTGCAGCATCTCGTCGTACTGTTTGCCGGTGAAGCAGAACTTTAGATCAACGAATCGTTTCCGCAGCGACCTGACTTCCTCCAGCACCGACCGTCTCCCGACCAGCACGTCGCCAACGAGTTGGGCGAGGGCCTGGAAGTCGGCCTCTTTCATGCCGAAGCGCGTCATCTCGGCCACGCCCATCCGCAACAGGCCGGAGGCCGAGAAACCTTCCTCGTCGGGGCCGGCCTGGTAGTTGACGATGATGTTACTTTCCTCGAGCCGGCGGGCCATCTCGGGCCCTTTGCCGTAGCCCACACTGACCAGCACCTGGTGGGTTTCCGTGTAGGAGAGGTCCGCCTGGCCGGCCACGTCCACCCCGCAATCCTTCAGCGCCCGGGCGAAGGCCCTGGCATTGGACAGGACCGCCTTCTGGTAGTGGTCCTTGAAGTGGTTCATCTCGTAGGCCGCCATGAGCAGCCCCAGCAGCGTGCCCAGGTGGTGGTTGCTGACCGCTCCCGGGAAGGTCCTGCGGCGGATGGTCTCCCAAAGCTCGTAGTCGGGGTCGCCCGGCTCGTAGCCGCCGGCGACGATTCCGCGCTGGGTGCCGAAAAAGGTCTTGTGCGTCGAGCCGGTCACCAGGTCGGCGCCCTCGGCGAACGGCTGCTGGAAGTGGGGGCCGACCAGGCCGAGCACGTGAGCCATGTCGTACATGATAAGGCACTTGATGCCCAGCGCATCGACCAGGGCCCGCACCTGGGCCACCGGCTCGGGGTGCAGGACGAGGCTCTTGCCGAAGATGATCAACTCCGGCTTGTGCCGGGCGATCAGGGGGCCGCAAGCCTCCACGTCGATCATGTACGGGTTGTCGGGCAACACCGGGAAGTTGACCACGGCCGGCCGTTCGGTCTGCGGGTCGCGGGCCAGGTAGTCCCTGAGGGCCCCCATGGGCTGGCTGCTGAGGTGGCCGCCCTTGAAGATGTCGTTGTTGATGACCTTGCGGATTCTTCGGGGTTCGCTCTTGCGGTCGGTGCGATTCAGATAATCCGTCAGGGCGCTGAAGACCACCGCGTTGGCCATCTGCCCGCTTACGGGGCGAGTCTCGACTTCGCCGGCTCCCAGGAAGCGGCACAACTCCACTTCCAGCAGCCGCTCGACCTCGCGGATGAAATCGGTGCCCTGGTAATAGAACACCTCGGCGTCGTCGAATGCTTTGACCGCCTTGTGTTCGGCGTATCGGAAGGCGGGGTCCATGACCGACAGCAGCCGCACCATGGGCGAGGCGGTCTGCTCGGAGGGGATGAGGTTGATGCACTCGGTCTGCCGCCAGAGGGTGTTCGCGGCCGCCCGGTCGAGAAGGTGGCGGACTTTGCCGGAAGTCTCGGCCGCTGGTTCTTCCGGCGGCGTCTCGGCCCCGGCGTCATGAACGATCGGCCGGGAAAACGGCGGGGCCTCGGATCTCAGGTGGTACGGTACGACGGCTGCCTCGGCCTGTCGCCCCCGGATGTCGATGGCCAGGCGGTCGCCGTCCTGGAGATTACCGTCCAGCAGGGCCAGGCAGATGGATCTCATGCCGCGGTCTTCACTCTGCCGGCTGTCGAGTCCCCGGCCTTCGCTCTTCCAGTAGGGAACCACCGTGCCGCTGGTCACGTAGCCGACCAGTTTGTCGCCGCCGGCCGCAAAGACCTTCGCCCCGGCCCTGGCCACGGCCCGCCCGCTTACGGCCACGGGCCTGACAATCCGCGGCAGGTCGGCCATGAGCGAATAGTCGCGGTCGAGAATTTTCTTCAAAGCCTCGCTCTGCTTGCCAAGAACGGCCCGGCCCACGAAGTCGCCCTTTGAGGGAGAGAAGCTCACGGCGAACCTGGCCAGCGGGCAGGCGAAGACGGGAATCTCCTTCTGCTCGGGGTCCAGGCCCAGTTCGTGACCGTACAGCGGCAAGCCGGCTTCGAGGCGAAGGGTGTCGCGGGCTCCCAGTCCGACCGGGCAGGCCCCTTGCTCGGCCAGGCGATCCCAGACGGTCGGAGCGTCCCGCCGCTGGACGAAAAGCTCGAAACACAGCGGCTCGCCGGTGTAGCCCGTTCTTGCGATCAGGGTCCGCAGGCCGCCAATGGTGGCGACACTCAGGGCGTTCCTCTTGGGCTCCGGCAGATTCCCGGAATCGATGAGGCCGGTCAGCAACTGTTTCGACTGCGGCCCCTGGAGCGAGATCATGGCCAGCTCTTCGGTCCGATCGGCCATCTCAAGGCCGGCGAACTCGGGCAGAATGGAGTCGAAGTGCTCACGGTCTTTCCGGCAATTGGCGGCATTGACCACCAGCAGGTACTGGTCTTCGAAGAAGCGGTAGAGATAGGCGTCGTCCACAGCGCCGCCGCGGGAGTTAGGGATGATGGTGTACTGAGCCTGGCCCGCCTCCAGGGCGGCGGCATTGCTGGCCAGGACGTGCTGAAGAAAGTCCAGTGCCCGGGGGCCGCGGAAGATGAAGCGCCCCATGTGCGAAACGTCGAACAGACCGCAGGTCTTGCGCGTGGCCAGATGTTCCTGCAGTATTCCGGACCGGTAGTGCAGCGGCATTTCCCAGCCGCCGAACTCCACCATCTTCGCCCCGAGGGCCACGTGTTTGTCGTGTAACACCGTCCTGCGAAACTCGCTCATCCTGGTCTCCACGGCCGCCGCACACAAACACCGATCCCAATGGTATCCCAAACCCCATCCACATCTCACGCAGTCCTTCGAAACTCCCTCACTCCCTCGCCCCGTGCCGGCGGAGGAGGGGAGCATGTCCCCGTAGGGCCGGCCTTCTCGGTTGAATGCTGCACCGGCTCCAATACGACACATCATAGGTTTCGGGCGATGGTAATTCAACAGCGGTTCGGCACTGCTGCTCACCGAGATCGTGCCTGCCCAGACGGCGACCTCCCGTCCCAGGGCGACTCCCATCTGCTCCAGCAGTCGGGTGTTTCATGTCGCCGCCTGGCCGACCGCCGTGGGGAAACAAGTGGCGCAGGTCTCATCCCGTCGCATAATACAGTTGTTACAACATGCCCACAATATGTTCGGTCCGCGCAAAAGGAGAGGCAGGTGGACGCCGGGCCGTCGCGGCGACTAATCTTTGTGGCTTTGCCGTGTCGGGGCGCAGGCCTCAATCCGCCGGCCAGAGGCCCTCCGACTTCGCAAGACATTATGCGATTGGTGGTAAGATGGTGGGCGAGGAGGGAGTCGAACCCTCATGGTCCAAAGGACCTCGGGATTTTAAGTCCCGTGCGTCTGCCGTTCCGCCACTCGCCCATGGAGGGGTCGAAGGGCGCTCTTAATGGTAACGGGGCAGGGCGGGATTATCAAGGCCGTCATGGAAGCCGTTATGGGGGGCTTGTGTGGGACTTGGGTGGCCGCTGCTTGAGACTTCCCTTTTCGGTTGGTGAATGTTTTGCTGGGTCCAGCGGCACACGGCAGATAGAATAGGCAGCCGCTGTGGTGCAACAGCGATACGGTGACTGATGGAGGTGTCATGGGAACTGGTGTGCAGGAGTCCTGGGAAAATCTGGCGAAGCTCGAGGCCGATGAGGTGTGCCGCAGGGCTGGTGTTTCTTTTGACCGCGAGGCCGGCTCGTATGTTCTCGAATCGTTCGGCCGGCAGATTCGCATTTGCCCGGCCAGGCGGGAAATGTCGAGCTGCTCCGCTACGGGCGAGCTGGTGATCGGCGACCTCGGCCACCTGTCCAGGATTGCGATCCTCAGGTATCTAATCGACGCAAAGGATATACTTCCTTCGGGAGAGTGGGTGAAGCCGAGCAGCCTGGCCGGCGGCGAGATTTACGTGAGGGGGACGCACGTGTTGCCGCTTGACCGGGTGGCCGAGGAGTTTAGCGGCAATCGTCAGGAGTTTCTGACCTGTGGCGAAACCCTGTGCGCCCGGCAGTTGGATTACGGCGATGCGGCCCTGGAGTTGTCTCCTTTGCCGAAGATCCCCGTGGCGATTGTTCTGTGGGAAGAGGATGAGGAGTTTCCCGCCAATGCCGCCCTTCTGCTTGATTCCAGTTGCATAGTTCACCTGCCGGGGGACGCCGTCTGGGCGACGGCCATGCTGACCGTGGAGGTGCTTTTGCGGTCGATTTCCGGGCTGTAAGGCGGGTCCTGCCCCTGTGGGCAGGGCTGCGAATCGGTGGCGTCGGGCATTTCCGGGCCGACTTTGTGCGGCAGAAAACCACTTGACCGGACGGCCAAGTGCCGTATCATAAGAGCACAAGCCGCGCACAGGCTGCTGAAAAAGGAGCGATTTCTGCGCATTTCTGCACTTCCTGAACAAGGGGGCCGACCCCGCAGTGTGCGCAGACCAGGTTGGCATCGTGCTCGAAGAAGGCCCACCTGAATCCGGTCCCCGATGAACGATTTTGTCTGTCGCACCGTCCGACGCAAGCACAGGCGGCTTCGGTATTGATCCGATCTGCCGTGTGTTGCCGATTTGGCGTTGACCAACTGATGTGTGGGAGAAGTCCGCATGAAACTGGCCGTATCGGGCAAGGGGGGAGTAGGCAAGACGACCGTTACCGCGCTGCTCGCCCGCCGGCTTGTTGAGCGGGGCCGCAAGGTTCTGGCCGTGGACGCCGACCCGGACTCCAACCTTGCGGCGGCCCTGGGTTTCCCGTCCCCGGAGAGCATTGTCCCGATTGCTCAGATGAAAGACCTCATCGCCGAGCGAATGGGCACCCAACCCGGGGCCGTGGGCACTTACTTCAAGCTCAATCCGGCGGTGGACGACCTGCCGGCGAAGTATTGCATCGAGCACGAGGGGGTTAAGCTGGTCGTCATGGGCATGGTCCGCCAGGGCGGCGCGGGATGTGCGTGTCCGGAAAACATCTTTCTTAAATCGTTGCTGGGGCATATACTTCTGGGCCCCGACGAGGACGTGCTGGTGGACATGGACGCCGGGCTGGAGCATCTTGGCCGGGGCACGACGTCGCCGGTTGACGGACTGGTGGTGGTGGTGGAGCCGGGGTTGCGGAGCCTGGAGACCCTGGAACGAATCAGACGCCTGGGCGCCGACATCGGTCTGACCCGCTGCTGGCCGGTCGCCAACAAGGTGGCCTCGGACCGGGAGCGGGCCTTCCTGTCGCAGCACACGGCCGAGGCGGAGTTTGCCGGCTGGCTGCCTCTGAGCGAAAAGGTGAGCGCCGCCGGCCGGGGGTGCGGGTCGCTGGCCGAGGTGGAAGACGGCCTCTGGGCCGGCATCGACTCGCTCCTGGACAAGATACAAACAGACATGGTCTGGCCGGGGAACGGATCCTTAAGGACAGATATTTAAGTAAGCGTTAATTGCTGAGAGGGCGACATTCATGGGCGCAAAAGAAAAGTCGAAGGACAAGCCGCGGTCGATCGACCCGGCGTCTCAGGCCATGCTGGCCAAGGCCGCCAAGGAGGGTATCGAGACGGCCTGGGACCGCTGGGAGGCCATGCAGCCGAGCTGCAAGTTCGGACAGCAGGGCTTGTGCTGCCGCATCTGCAACATGGGTCCCGCATCGTTCCGGGCAAGGAGAACAAGCAGTGCGGCGTGTGCGGCGCGACGGCGGCGACGATCGCCTCCAGGAACCTGGCCCGGATGATCGCCGCGGGTTCTGCGGCTCACTCGGACCACGGCCGCGACGTAGCCCACACCCTGATGCTGGTGGCCCGCGGCGAGGCGACCGACTACCAGATCAAGGACCCGGAGAAGCTCCGGTCCCTGGCCGAGGAGTACGGCATCGCGACCGAAGGCAAGGAGGTGGCCAAGTTGGCCGAAGAGGTGGCCGCGCGGGCCTTCGCCGAGTTCGGTCAGCAGCATGGGGAGTTGAAGTTTCTTTCCCGCGCCCCGCAGGCCCGGCAGGACCTGTGGCGGAGAATGGACGTCGCCCCGTGCGGCGTCGATCGCGAGGTCGTGCAGCTCATGCACGTTACGAACATGGGTGTGGACAACGACTACAAGAGCATCATCCGCCACGGCGTCCGAGCGGCCCTGGCCGACGGCTGGGGCGGCTCGATGATCGCCACCGACCTGCAGGACGTGATGTTCGGGGCCCCGCTTCCGGTGCGGGCCAGGATGAACCTCGGCGTTCTGGAGGCCGAGCAGGTCAACGTGGTGGTGCACGGCCACGAGCCGGTGCTGTCGGAGATGATAGTGGTGGCCGCCCGGGACCCCGAGCTGCTGGAACTGGCCAGGAAGAAGGGGGCCCAGGGCATCAACCTGGCCGGCATCTGCTGCAGCGCCAACGAGATTCTCATGCGGCACGGTATCGCCGTGGCCGGAAACTTCCTGCAGCAGGAGCTGGCCATCGTGACCGGGGCGGTGGAAGTGATGATCGTGGATGTTCAGTGCATCATGCCTTCGCTGTCGGCGTTGACCAAGTGCTTCCACACCAAGCTGGTGACCACCTCGTCCAAGGGCCGGTTCCCGAGCGGGGTCGAGCACGTGCAGTTCCAGGAGGACGACGCCCTGTCGGTGGCCAAGCGGATCGTGCGCCTGGCCATCGAGAACTTCACGAATCGCGACGCCGCCAAGGTAGACATTCCCAAGGTCAGTGAGGACATGGTCGCGGGCTTCACCGCCGAGAACACATATCGGTTCCTGGGCGGCCGCTATCGGGCCACCTATCGTCCGCTGAACAACGCCATCATCGAGGGCCGCATCCGCGGTCTGGCGGGCGTGGTGGGCTGCTGCAATCCGAACATCACCCACGACTACGGCAACCTGACCATGGTCAAGGAACTGATCAAGAACGACGTGCTGGTGGTCCAGACCGGCTGCGCTGCACTGGCCTGTGCCAAGGCGGGCCTGTTGAAGCCCGAGGGCGCGGCCATGGCCGGCAAGGGGCTGCGTGAAGTTTGTGAGGCGGTGGGCATTCCTCCGGTTCTGCACCTCGGGGCCTGTGTGGACAACAGCCGCATTCTCACCACACTGTGCAACGTGATAGCCGAGGGCGGCCTGGGCGAGGACCTGAGCGACATTCCGGTTGCCGGGGCGGCGCCCGAGTGGATGTCCGAGAAGGCCATCGCCATCGGCTTCTACGTCGTGGCTTCCGGCATCTTCACGGTATTCGGCACGCCGCACCCGATCCTGGGCAGCCAGGAGTTGACCGACTATATATGCGGCGGCATGACCGAGGACTACGGGGCCTGCTTCGCCTTCGAGGCCGACCCGGTCCGGGCGGCCCAACTCATGATCGATCACATAAACAAGAAGCGCGAGGCGCTGAAGCTGCGGCCAATGTTGTACCAGGAAGAGCCCGTGGCCGCCGCCGGAAGTTAGGTCGCACGCTGCGGAGGCGGGCGAAAGCTTGGCAGGGACACTGAACCTCAGAAGCGTTATAGCGGTATAAGGGAAACCAATCATGTCGAAAATCATTGCTACGGCTGCGATACGTGGCGCCCACAGGATGGTGGAGCGGGCCGAAGAGGCCCTGGCCAAAGCCATTGAACAAAAGGGCAAGGAAGCCAAAGCTGAGTACCCGAACACGGCCTACTACCTGCCGATCATGCTGCTCTTTCTGGGGCAGAAAGTCGAGACGCTGGGGGATCTGGAGGAGTCGCTGCAGGAAGCCCGCAAGCTTCTGGCCCCGATTCCCACAGATAAACTGTGGCTGCCCTACCTGGGCGACACCCTGGACGCCGGCGCTGCGACGCTGATTGCCGAGGAGACGATCGAGGTTCTGAAATTCGTGAGCGGCCCCAACCCCGTCGAGGGCATCTGGCTGAGCTACACCGACGACGCCATCCTGCGCACCCAGGGCATCAAGCTGGTCGACGGGCGAATGCCGGGCTTTGCGGCAATCGTCGGCTGCACGCCGACCAACCAGGAGGCGGTGGCCATTGTCCGCAGTCTTCAGGAGCGGAACATCCTGGTCTTCATGGCCGGCCACACCAACGGCCGGGCCATGGCCGAGCAACTGGCCGAGGAGCGGATCGAGATGAACTGGGACACCTTCCTGGTGCCCTACGGCAAGGAGATCACCTCGGCGGTCCATGCCCTGAACTTTGCGGCCCGGTCGGCCATGACCTTCGGCGGCATCGAGCCCGGGAACCTGAACCGGGCCCGCGAGATATTGCTTTACAACAAGAACAGGGTCCACGCTTTTGTGCTGGCCCTCGGCGGCGACGACGACTCGCCGGAAGAGCAGGTTATCAGCGACGAGAAATACGCCACTGCGGCCGGGGCCATAAACTTCGGCTTCCCGGTGATCTCGGACGTGAACATCCCTGAGATTCTGCCCACCGGCATTTGCACTTACGAGCACGTCGTGGCCAACGTGCCGCCGGCGGACATCATCAACCGGGCCATCGAGGTCCGGGGCCTGACCATCAAGGTCGAGAAGCTGCCCATTCCCGTGTTGTACGGGGCCGGGTTCGAGGGCGAGCGGGTCCGCAAGGAAGACATGTACGTGCAGTTCGGCAGCAAGTACGCCGCCGGTTTCGAGCTGCTCCGCAGGCGAGCGATGGCCGAGGTCACCGACGGCAAGATCGAGGTCGTCGGCCCCGAGATCGAAGACATGTCCGAGGGCCAGGCCTATCCGCTGGGAATCGTCGTCGAGGTGGCCGGACGGAATTTCCAGGAGGACTTCGAGTCGGTGCTCGAGCGGCGGATTCACGAGTACATCTCCTGTGCCAACGGCATTTTTCACATGGGCCAGCGGGCCATCACCTGGGTGCGGATCAGCAAGGACGCCCATGAGAAGGGCTTCCGGGTCAAGGACTTCGGCGAGATTCTGGTGGCCAAGATCCACAACGACTTCTCGGCCATCGTGGACCGCGTGCAGGTGACAATCTACACCGACGCCGAAAAGATCAAGAAACCTCTGGAAGAGGCCAGGGCAATCTACAGCCACCGGGACGACCGCATCGGCGGCATGACCGACAACGACGTGGACGAGTTCTACTCCTGCACGCTGTGCCAGTCCTACGCACCGAACCACGTGTGCATCGTCACCCCGGAGCGGCTGGGGCTGTGCGGCGCCTATACCTGGCTGGACTGCAAGGCCTCGCACCAGATCAACGAGCACGGTCCCAACGAGCCGGTCACCAAGGGCCAGTGCCTGGAGCCGGACCTTGGGCAGTGGCAGAACATCAACGACTATGTGGCCCTGAAATCCAACGGCAACCTGGTGAAGTTCAGCGCCTACTCGATGCTGGTGGACCCCATGACCTCGTGCGGGTGTTTCGAGTGTATCGCCGGTATCGTCCCGGAGGCCAACGGCGTGATGATCGTGGACCGCGATTTCCAGGGCATGACTCCGGTGGGAATGAAGTTCTCGACCCTGGCCGGCCAGATCGGCGGCGGCATTCAGACGCCCGGTTTCGTGGGCATCGGCAAGCTGTACATATCGAGCCCCAAGTTCATCTCGGCCGAAGGCGGCATCGAAAGAGTGGTCTGGATGCCCAAGGGCCTCAAGGACGATGTCGGCGAGCGGCTGAAAGAGCGCCTGAAGAAGATCGGCAAGGAAGACCTGTTTGATAAGATCGCGACGGAAGAGGACGCCGAATCCCCCGAGGAACTCGTGGAGTTTCTGACCAAGGTGGAGCATCCGGCCCTTTCCATGGACCCGCTTTTCTAGATGCGACTGAGGAGGAGTAAGTTATGGCTCTGACGGCAATGGGCATATACAAGAACCTGCCGAAGACAAACTGCAAGGAGTGCGGCTTCCCGACCTGCATGGCCTTTGCGATGCAGGTGGCGGCCAAGCAGAAGGCGCTGACCGAGTGTCCGCACCTTTCCGAGGAGGCCAAGGAGGAGTTCTCCGACGCCTCGACCCCGCCCATGCGCCTGGTGCACATCGGGCCCCCGGGCGACAGTTGTGTGGAACTGGGCCAGGAGACGGCCATGTTCCGCCACGACGACAAGTTCTACAAGCCCCCGGCCCTGGCCGGCAAGATTCCGGCTTCGCTCTCGGACGACGAGGCGGCGGCCAAGATCGAGAAGATCAACAAGGCCGTCTTCACGCGTGTCGGCCAGGAGATGTCCGTGCGTCTGGCCGCCGTCGAGGTCGGCGGTCTCGGCGCCGACCAGGCGGCGGCCAGGGTCAAGGCCCTGGCCCAGGCCAGTCGCGTGCCGCTGGTCATCATGGCCGGCGAGGCGGCGGAAATGGCCGCCGCGGTCGGGGCCGTGGCCGACCAGAAGCCCCTGATCTACAAGGCCACCGAGGACAACGCCGAGGCCTTCATAAAGATTGCCGCCGAGAACAAGTGCCCCCTGGCCCTGAGCGCCTCCAGCCTGGAGAAGCTGGTCGACCTGGCCGCCGCGGCGAAGGACAAGGGGGCCGAAGACCTCCTCCTGGCCTTCGACGGCAGGACCGATACCGCCGGGACCATTCGCGACATCACCAGGGCTCGCAGGGCGGCCCTGCGGAAGAACTTCCGGCCCTTCGGCTACCCGGCCATGGTGGACGTGTCCTGTGAGAATGCGTCCCAGGAGACGGTCTTGGCCAGCACGTTCGTCGCCAAGTACGCGGGGGTGATTATCATCGACGGCCTGGACCCGGCCGAACTGCTGCCGGTGATGACGAGCATCCAGAACATCTACACCGATCCACAGGTGCCGAACACCGTCGAGTCCAAACTCTGTGAGATCGGCAGCGTCAACGAGAATTCGCCCGTACTGTTCACCACCAACTTCGCCCTGACCTACTTCTGCGTCGAGGCCGAGGTTGAGCGGAGCAAGGTGCCCTGCTACATCTCGGTGGTCGAAACCGAGGGCCTGGGCGTGCTCAACGCGTACGCCGGCGACAAGCTTTCGGCGGACAAAGTTGTCAAGACCCTGGCCGAACAGAACGTGGCCGGGAAGGTCAAGCATCGCAAGCTGATCATCCCCGGCCTGGTGCCGTCGTTCAGGGCGGAGATCGAGGACGTTTCCGAGTGGAAAGAGGTTCTGATCGGCCCGGAGAGTGCCAGCGGCATTCCTTCGTTCCTGTCCGAGAACTGGAAATAAGAGACCCTGTATGGCGCGGTACAACGTTCAGTTTTCTCCGATCGGCAAGGCCGTGACCGTGGAAGGCGGCACCACGCTGCTGGAAGCGGCCGGCCAGGCCCACATCTCTATCGACAGCGTCTGCGGCGGGGACGGGATATGCGGGCGGTGCAAGATGATCGTCCGAGAGGGCAAGGTCGGCGGCAACGTCTCGCAGCTTCTTACCCGCGAAGAGATTCGCCAGGGGTTTGTGCTGGCCTGCCAGACGTCGGCCGAGAGCGACCTGCTGGTTGAGATTCCGGAGGAGACCCGGGCCCAGGACAAGATCGTCGTCGACCGGGATGCCGAGCGTTTCAGTGCCGTGATCAGCGGGACCGAGAAAAGGGAGTTCATCAAGTCGCCGCTGGTGGTCAAGGTTCCCCTGAAGCTGGACCCGCCGACGCTGGACAACAACATCTCGGACTGCCAGAGGATTCAGATACCGGTGGAGAAGGCGACCGGGGTTTCCTCGATTCAGACCGGCCTGAAGATCATCCGGCGGATACCGAAGATTCTGAGGGACAACAACTTTGCGGTCACGGCCATGGTGGGCATGCGCCAGGGCGTGGCCGAGATAATGGACATCGAGGGCGACGACACTTCCGGCCACAACTTGATGGCCGTTGTGGATGTGGGAACCTCGACCATCGTCGTACACCTGGTGGACGCCCTGGCGGCGAAGACGATCGACGGCCAGGCCTGCTTCAACTCTCAGGCCACCTATGGCCGCGAGGTCACCACGCGGATGATTTCCGCCGAGAAGCGCGGGCCGGAACATCTGCAGAGCCTGGTGGTCGATGACATCAACGGCCTGATTGCCGCCCTGGCGGCCAAGCACAAGGTGAGTCTCAGGGACATCACGGCCGTGGTCTGCGCCGGCAACACGGCGATGGTGCACTTCCTGCTGCGTTTGCCGACCAGGAACATTCGCCGCGACCCGTTCGTCGCGGTCACCGTTGAGCCGCCGCCGTTGCGGGCCGCGGAGGTGGGCCTCAAGATCAATCCGCGAGGGCTGCTGTTCATCGTTCCCGGCATCGGGGGATGGGTCGGCGGCGACATTACGGCCGGCATCCTGGCCACGGGCCTCAACGAGTTCGACGGCGTGGGAATGATGATCGACGTGGGGACCAACGGCGAGATCATCCTGGGCAACAAGGAGTGGCTGGTGGCCTGTTCCGCTTCCGCGGGGCCGGCCCTGGAGGGAGCGGGGGTCCAGTGCGGCATGATGGCCACCAGCGGGGCCATCGAGAAGGTTTATCTGCAGGACGGCCGCATCGCCTGGGACGTGATCGGGGGCGGGCCGCCGGACGGCATGTGCGGGTCGGGCATCCTCGACCTGATGGCCGCGCTCCTGGAGAAGGGCTGTATCGACCGCTCCGGGCAACTGGTCGCCGGCAGCGACCCGGCGGTGCGCCCCGAGAAGGGGCGGCTGAAGTTCGTTCTGGCCGAGGAAGGCCAGGCCCTGAAAGGTAGAGAGATCGCCATTAGCCAGAGTGACATTGACAACGTGATCACGGCCAAGGCGGCCATTTTTGCCGCCGCCAGGATCATGCTCGAACGGCTGGACCTCAAGGTGACGGACATCGACAGGCTGTTCGTGGCCGGCGGATTCGGCAACTACATCAACCTGCGGAACGCCATTGCCGTCGGGCTGTTCCCGGACCTGCCCCTGGAGAAGATACAGTATGCCGGTAACACCTCGATATGGGGCGCCCGGCTGGCGGCCTTCTCGGGCCAGGCCCGCCGCATGCTCCACGAGATCACCAATCGAACGACTTACTACGACCTGATGGGAACCCCCGACTACGTGGAACAGTTCCGGCAGGCCATGTTCCTGCCGCACACGGACATCGAGCTGTTCCCCTCGGTGACAACACGGGCGGGGCCGGACCGCGGAGGGCGGCTGGATGGCTAAGACAATCGTAGTGACCGGCAAGGGCGGGGTGGGCAAGACCGTGGTCTCGGCGCTGATGATCCGATACCTCAAGGAGCGGTCCTCGGGGGCCGTGCTGGCCATTGACGCCGACCCGGACTCGAACCTTCCGACCGTGCTGGAGGTGCCGGTTCATCAGACGCTGGGGGACATCCGCGAAGGGACGCTGGCCGACATCAGGAAGCTTCCCTCGGGCATGGACAAGGCGGCCTACATCGAGGCCGGGCTGCACGAGACGCTGGTTGAAACGCCGAAGGTGGACTTTCTGGTCATGGGCCGCCCCGAGGGCCCCGGCTGCTATTGCTACATCAACAACCTGCTTCGCAAGTTCGCCGACGACCTGTTCCCTTCCTACGAGTGGATCGTGATGGACAGCGAGGCGGGAATGGAGCACCTCAGCCGGCGGACGGCGGCCAACATCGACCAGTTGGTGGTGGTGGTCAACGAGAGTCCACAGTCGCTGGCCTGCGCCCGGAGAATCAGCGAGGTGATCGCCTCGGTCAGGAACGAGGTGCGCTCCCGGCGCCTGCTGGTCAACAATGTGCCGGAGGACCGCGTCGAAGCGGTGCGAGAGAAGGCCGGCGAGTTGGGTTTTGATTTTCTGGGTCACATTCCGCACGACGATGCGCTTGAAAAGGCGCTTTTCGAGGGCCGGTCCCTTTACGATTACGATCAGGGAGACGGCCCCGCGGTGTTGAAAATGAACGAGGTCATGGAGAGATTGGGAGCCTGAACAATGGAACTTGTCGACGTTAAAGAAAAATGGACGAACCAGATCAACACGGTGACCATCGGGGCTACCAGAGAGCAGGGCGGCACGCGGGGCAGCACGATAACTGTCGGCGGTGAGACGACGTTGCCCTTCCTGACCTTCGAGGGGGACTTGCCTAACCGCCCGGTCGTGGCGGGAGTGGTGGTGGACGTGGTGCCGGAACTGTGGCCCGACATTCTCAAGCAGGCCATCGGCAAAGAGATCAACTCGCCGGCCGAGTGGGCCCAGAAATGCGTCGAGGAGTTCAAGGTCGATGCCATCAGCCTGAAGCTCCTGGGTCCGGACCCATCCGGCCGGGACCTCCCTGCGTCGGCGGCCGCCGAGACCGTCAAGGCGGTCCTGGAGGCGGTTGACGTGCCGCTGATTCTCTGGGGCTGCGGCGACGAGGACAAGGACAACGAGGTGCTGCCGGAGTGCTCGCAGGCCGCCAAGGGCGAGGGCTGCCTGATCGGCTCGGCCACCGAGAGCAATTACCGTACGCTCGGAGCGATCGGCAAGGCCGACGGCCAGAAACTGATCGCCGAAGCTCCGGTGGACATCAACATCGCCAAGCAGGTCAACATCCTGTTGCAGGACATCGGCTTCAGCCTGGAGGACGTGGTCATGTGCCAGGTGACGGCCGCCCTGGGTTACGGGTTCGACTATGTTTACACGATCTTCGAGCGGGTCAGGATCGCCGGCCTCAAGGGCGACAAGCTGATGGCTCTTCCGCAGATTGCGAACGTGGGTTGGGAGGTGTGGCGAATCAAGGAAGCCCTGGCCGACGAGGACGTGTTGCCCGGTTGGGGCAAGCTGGCCAAGCGCGGTCCGCTCTGGGAGTCGAGCACCGCGGCCGGCTACCTGCAGGCCGGGGCCGACATCCTGACCCTGGCCCACCCGGAGGCCATCGCCGTGACCCGTGAGGCAATCGACGAACTGATGGCCGGATAATTTTAGCGGCTCTGCCGCCGCATGGTGCGGCGAGCAAGACACGCGATTTGGCGTTCCCGGCGTCGCAGACTTCGGCGCCGCAGGGCAGATGACAAGACACTGATTCAACGGGAGATCAAAGATGATCCTTATTGGCGAAAGAATCAATACGGGCTTCAAGGAAATCAAACAGGCGGTGCTCGACAAGGACCCCGGGCCTATCCAGGATTGGGCCAGGAAACAGACCGAGGCCGGGGCCGACTACCTCGACGTCAACCTGGGAGCGGTCTCCAGCAAGGCCGAGGACATGTGCTGGATGATCGAGTCGGTGCAGGCGGTGGTGGACACGCCCATCTCGATCGACACCAACAAGCCCAAGATTCTGGCCGAAGCCATCAAGGTCTGCAAGAAGCCTGCCCTGATCAACTCGACCACCGCGGCGGCCGAGAAGCTCGACGTCATCATGCCCATCGCCGCCGAGTACAAGGCCTCGGTGATCGGTGTGGTCATGGACGAGAGCGGCACGCCCAAGGACGCCGACCAGCGGGTGGAGAAGGCCGGCCTTATTCTGGCCAAGGCCATGGAGGTCGGCCTGGAGCCCGACAGCGTGTTCCTGGACCCCATCGTCATGCCCTTGAAGTTCATGCAGGACCAGGCCCAGCAGATTCTCGCCGCGATCAGCCAGTTCAAGCTGTTTTCCGATCCGCCGCCTCACATTACCTGCGGCCTGTCCAACATCTCCAGCGGCACCGTCCACAAGAAGCTGATCAACAGGATTTTCCTGGTCATGGCCATCAGTTGTGGAATTGACTCCGCGATATGTGACGTCATGGACACCGATCTTGTCAATGCGGCTCGTACCGCCGAACTGGTCATGAACAAGGAAATTTACGCGGACTCCTACGTGCGACAATGAAAATTCTTATCCTGAGGAGCGAAAGGCGTCCCTCCGGCGACGAGCCGCAGGACCCCTACACCCAGGTTTTCAGCAGCCACTATGCCGACCGGGTGATCGGGAACCTGAAGAGTGAAGACTCTTTCTGCGCCTCCTGCGGGCCCGACTGCATCTCCTGCCGCCGGCCCTACGAGCGCGGGCTCGCCGACAGAATAGCCGGCGTGATCGCCTTTCCGCCGCTGCTGCCCTACCTGCTCGAAAAGCCCGCGGAGTATGTTCCCCGGGAGTTGCCGCCGCACGACATTCTTCTGGCCATCAACATTCACGAGCAGATCCTGGCCGAGATGGTCAGGGCCTGTGCCCGGCAGGGCACGCGGGGCGTCGTGGTGCCGCTGGAGGCCACCAACTGGATCAGCAGATCCGCCCGCCAAGAGGTGATCGCGATATGCCGTGACGGCGGTCTCGAGGTGGCCTTCCCCAAGCCTTTCTGCAACTTCGACCCGCCCGGGGGAAGCCTTCTGGCGGAGTTTCAGTCCCAGTTCCATATCGGCCATCCGAAAGTCGACCTCGAGGTGGAGGGCGGCATTATCAAGCGGGCCCAGGTGGCGGTGTCGGCGGCCTGTGGAGCCACCTACTACGTGGCCCGCTGGCTGGTGGGGGAGACGGTGGACGAGGACCTGAAGTACCGGGTCATCTCCATGAGAATGCACAGCTATCCCTGCACGGCCAGCATGAAATGGGACCGCGACCTCGACGACTCGCCCCTGCACGTGGCCGGCCAGGCCCACTACGAGATACTGGCCCCTCTGCAAAAGGGAGTCCGCCGGGAGGCCGCCATGGTGGTCGCTCCCATGGGCCGCACCGTCCACAAGGCGGTGCCCATGCAGGAGAACCTGGACAACATCGAACGGGCCAAGGGCCTGATCCTGGAGGCCCTGCAGGACCGCCGGGCGGTGACGCTCGAGGACCTGCGCAAGAACCGCAGCGTCACCCCGGCGGCGCTCGACTCGGCACTGGTTATCCTCAGGCAGGAGGGCCAGGTCAGGGCCGACAAGGGGCGGATCAGCCCGGCCCCCGGCCGGCGGCGGCAAGAGGGGGGCCGGCCGTGAGCCGGTGGGTGCCATGGTCTGGCCGCAGGCCAGGCCATGATCGGTCTCGCACACCCGAGGAGACTTATGTGATCCCGCTTAGCCGGTCGGCGGCGGTAATTCTGGAGGCAGGTGAGTGAGCGTATCGGCAAGTCTGGACAAAGTCCTCTCCGCTTTCAAGGGTCAGCCGACGGGGCTGATTCCCGTGCTGCAGGCCGTGCAGCGGCGGTTGGGTTACTTGCCCGAGGATGCCTTGCGACGTGTCGCCCGCCACTGTCGCGTGCCGGAGAGCACGGTCTTCGGCGTGGCCTCTTTCTACCAGCAGTTTCACCTGACGCGGCAGGGCAAACACAACATCAAGGTCTGCCTGGGGACCGGTTGCCACATTCTCGGCGGCGCGAAAGTGATGCACGCCATACGGAAGACGCTGGGTGTCGAGCCCGGCCAGACGACCGCGGACTACAAGTTCACCCTGGAACGCGTGGCCTGCTTCGGGGCCTGTGCGCTGGCCCCGGTCATCATGGTGGACGGCAAGGTCTATGGCAACATGGACCCCGCCAAGGCCGTGAAGTTGATTGGGAAGCTGAAATGACATTCGCCGAGATCCAACTGCAGGCCGACAAGGCGTGGCAGACGTTCCGCCATCCCCGCGGGGCCCTGATTCTGGTGGGCGATGTGACCTGCGGCCGCGCGGCCGGCTCCTCGGACGTCATCCGGGCCCTCCGCGGGGAGTTGCGGAAAATCCACAAGCGGGCCCGCATCGTCGGTGTCGGATGCCTCGGCATGTGCTACGCCGAACCCATGATCGAAGTGACCTCGCGAGGCGGGCCGTCGGTTCTTTACGGCAACGTCTCGCCGGCTGTGGCGGCACGGATCGTCGGCCGGCATATCGGCCGCGGCCAGCCCCCGGCCGACCTGGCCCTGGCGACAACGGGCGGCACGTCGCTCGACGGTGTGCCGCGTTTCGAAGAACTGCCCATGATGCAGGGCCAGGAGCGGGTTGTCACCCGCAACTGCGGGCGTATTGCCCCCGACCAGATCGACCACTACATCGCCAGTGGCGGCTACCAGGGGCTGGCCAGGGCCCTGGCGATGCCGCCCGCCGACGTCATCGACCAAGTGGAGCGCTCGGGCCTTCGCGGCCGCGGCGGGGCAGGGTTCCCCACCGGGCTCAAGTGGAAGTTCTGCCGCAATGCCCCCGGCCACCCGAAGTACCTCATCTGCAACGCCGACGAGGGCGACCCCGGGGCCTTCATGGACCGGGCCCTCCTGGAGAGCGACCCGCACGCCGTGCTCGAGGGGCTGGTCATCGCCGCCTACGCCATTGGTGCTCAGCAGGCGTTCATCTATTGCCGGGCCGAGTATCCGCTGGCCATCGAGCGGCTGCAGCAGGCCCTTGGCCAGATGACCTCGCGCGGCCTGTTGGGCCGGGGCATTCTCGGTTCCGACTTCGCTCTGGAGATCAGTATCGAGCAAGGCGCCGGGGCCTTCGTCTGCGGCGAGGAGACTTCGCTGATGGCCTCGCTCGAAGGGCGGCGCGGAATGCCGCGACCCCGGCCGCCGTTCCCGGCCCAGTCGGGCCTGTTCGGCAAGCCGACCAACATCAACAATGTCGAGACCTTCGCCAACGTGTCGGTCATCCTGGCCCGCGGCGCCGAGGCCTTCGCCCGCTTCGGCACCGAGAAGAGCCGCGGGACCAAGACCTTCGCCCTGGCCGGCAAGATCCGGCGAACCGGGCTCATCGAGGTCCCCATGGGGACTTCCCTGCGCGACATCATCTTCGGCATTGGCGGCGGCGTGCCCGAGGGCAAGAGGTTCAAGGCCGTCCAGACCGGCGGGCCTTCGGGGGGCTGCCTGCCCGAGGAGTTGCTCGACCTGCCGGTCGAGTACGATGCCCTGGCCCGGGCCGGCTCGATCATGGGCTCCGGCGGCATGATCGTCATGGACGAAGGCACCTGTGTGCCCGACGTGGCCCGCTACTTCGTCAGCTTCACCCGCAGCGAGTCCTGCGGCAAGTGCGCCCCGTGCCGGCTGGGCACGACGCAACTCTACCGGATTCTCGACGACATCTGCAACGGCCTGGGCACGATGGAGGACCTCGATCAACTGGTTCAACTGGGGGCCGCCATAAAGGAATCGTCGCTCTGCGGCCTCGGCCAGACGGCGCCCAACCCCGTGCTGAGCACGCTGCGTTACTTCCGTGACGAGTACAAGGCCCACATTATCGCCGGCAAATGCCCCGCCGCGGTGTGCAGGGCCCTGATGCGATATCGGATCGACCCCGAGAAGTGTGTGGGCTGCCTGGTGTGCAACAAGAAATGTCACCACCAGGCGATTAGCGGCCGGCGGAAAGAGCCGCAGACCATCGACCAGGAGAAATGCGTCAAGTGCGGCATCTGCCTGGAGGTCTGCAAGTTCGGCGCCGTGCTGGTCGAGTGAGATGCCGGCCGGGATGTGACCTGGAGAGTCGTCAGCATGAACAGCGACAGCAACAAACTCACCATCACCATCGATGGCTGCCGGATCGAGGCCGCCGAAGGCCAGACCGTCCTCGAGGCCGCTCTCGATGCGGACCTTTACATTCCGCACCTCTGCTACCTCAAGGGCCTCCAGCCGCTGGCCTCCTGCCGCCTCTGCATCGTCAAGGTCGAAGGGCGGCGGGGATTCCCGGCGGCCTGTACGACCCTGGTCGCCGAGGGCATGGTCATCGAAAACGATACCGACGAAATCAACTCGCTGCGGCGAAATGTCACCGAGCTGCTCATTGCCGACCATCCGACCGATTGCCTGACCTGCTCGACCAACCAGCGGTGCGAACTCCAGAAGGTCGCCGCCGGTCTGGGGATTGACCAGACCCGGCTGCGCCGCCGCCCGAAGCCGCCTGAAATCGACGACTCCAGTCCTTTCTTCACTATTGACATGTCCAAGTGCATACTCTGTGGTCGCTGTGTCGGCATCTGCCACGGCATCCGCGGCGTGGGGGCCATCGATTTCGCCTACCGGGGCTACAACACCAGGATAATGCCCTTCGGGGGGCTGATCGGCGACTCGGTCTGCGAGTCGTGCGGGCAGTGTGTGGCCGCCTGCCCGGTCGGGGCACTGGCCCCCAGGGGAGAGGCCCTGCCGCCGACCAGGAAGGTGACCACGACCTGCCCCTATTGCGGCTGTGGGTGCGGGCTGGTGCTGGGCATCCGCGGCAACCGCATCGTCAGCGTCGGCGGTGAGGCCGACAACCCGGCCAGCCACGGCCAGCTCTGCGTGAAGGGGCGATTCGGACTGGGCTTTGTCGGCGCCCCCGACCGGCTGACGACGCCGCTGGTCAGGCGCGACGGCCGGCTTCAGGAGGCGACCTGGGACGAAGCTCTCGACCTGGTGGCCTCGAAGCTGGCCGCCATCAAGAACGATCACGGCCCGGTGGCCATGGCCGGTCTTTCCTCGGCCAAGTGCACGAACGAGGAAAACTACATTTTCCAGAAGTTCATCCGACTGGCCGTTGGGACGAACAACGTGGACCACTGCGCGCGGCTGTGCCACGCTTCGACCGTGGCCGGTCTGGCCCGGGCCTTCGGCAGCGGGGCCATGACCAACTCGACCGACGAGCTGGA
>JAACEH010000005.1 GCA_011682595.1 Anaerolineaceae bacterium | reverse complement strand
CGTTTTCAGTACTGCCCGCCCCGCTGCCGTGCCCGCAGCCCACCCCTCCCCATCCCCACTCCACCTGCCCGGCGTCCAGCCCTACCCTATATTTTGTAGCGCCCCTGGCCCAAGCGCCCGTTGCGCCCGACCCTGGCAGTGCCTTCCCAAGTCCGCCGCGTACGGTCACTGTCGAAAACCGTTCGTCCGCCACGCTTTCGGCGGCTACCCTGCCGTACCCATTCTAGTAACAGGTCCCACCGCCGGACAAGATTTTCACCCGCCGGCCACTGCCGCCACCGCCGGCCCGGTCATTCAACCGTATGAGCCACGAATCGGACCCGCCTGAGCCCCCCGGCTGGCAAAAGATGGGCTCAAAGCGTCTTGAATGCCAAATGTCCACCAAGCAATAAGCCCCCAACAGCCCGTTTCAGGGCCAGATGGGGGTGGCGACCAATCACATTATATGCAACAAAGGGCGGCAGTTTCAACAGCTGCCCTGCAACGCCCATTCCTCTGCCCTGACAGCACGAACCTCACCGCCCCCTGGCCATCGGCCGCCCCGCAATGCTGCTTGGCAGCTTCATCTGCCACGGAACACCTCAGAATCCCGCCCGCAGAACCCCGCAAGAAGCGCGTCATGATCGGCCGTTAAGATTCGGTGGACGCCTACCCCCCCCCTCGAATCCCTGACAGCAAAAAGCAGGAGGGGAAAAGCACGCGGGCTCCTCCCCTCCGTCGTACACAGGGATCGCGGGTGGTTGTGTAGAGACCTATTTCCTCTCGGACTTCTTGCTGTGCGGTGGGTTGGCCTTCTTCTTCCTGGAAGGCCGGCACCCGCACCCACAAGCGCTCGTCTTCTTGTCGGCCATCGGTATCACCTCCTCTCGTCTCTCGCTGATCTCACTTGCACTTGCATTCGCTGATGCGCTCCTCAACTCCGGCCAGTTCCTTCTTCAACTGGTCCCGGTAATTCTCCAGGCATTCCCGTTTCTCTTCGGAGGAAAAGAAACGACGGAACGACGAACCGCATCCGCACCCGCAACAACCGCAGGTGCAACCCCCGATGCCTGCCTTGCTCGGAGTTCTTGTCGGCTGACACATTGCTCATCACCTCCTTTCGCGCCATCTGGCGTGTCTTCTGGACTATCACCTCTCGACCCCTGTCAACTGCACCAAACATAAGTGACCGATTCATCAGGACTTCGACGCCCCGCCGCCAACGCCTCCCGGCCCGTCTGCCGCCTGCGGGGCGAGCACTGCTATTCGGTATTTTAGTGCATACTGAAATAGTATCTGAAAAAAAGAGGTCATTCCTCACCTTTGACCTCCTCGATTCGGGCTTGCACCTCTTTGAGTTCTTTGCGGAGTTCCCGTTCATATTTCTTCAAGAGGGCCAGCTTGTCTTGGGCCTTGTCGATCTCCGCCTCCCGAAACCGGCCGCTCCCCCGGCAACCGCACGTGCATACCTTGGAAAGCAGTTCCTTGCAGTGCTGCAATGCGGACGGGTTTACTTCGTAGTGTATCCAATAGCCCTTTCGCTCATTGCGAACCAGACCGGCGTACTTCAGAGCCTTGAGGTGTTGCGAAACGGCAGAGGGACTGAGGCCCAGGACACCAGACATCTCGTTCACGCAGAGAGGCCCCCTTTGCTTCAGGAGTTCGATGATCCTGATGCGTGATTCGACGCCCAGGACCTTGAATTTCTCAGCTCGCGTGCTGGCCACGGACAACCTCCATTTCAGTATCCACTAAAACACTATAACAGACGCGGGGCGGTTGTCAACCCCTTTTTTGAGAAAAACTTCTGGATCAGGGGCAGGGGGGGGCGTTCTTGACGCCCCTCTCGCTGGCGCTCACCCGGGCTACGCGCTACAATCAACTCCTCAGGGCCTACTTCGATTTTATTTATAATCACACCGGGTATCATAAAGTTGTCGGCGAGTTGCGAAAATCGCCGCCGGCGATCGGGGCCTTGGCCTCGGGGCAAGCGCACTCGGCGGGAGCATTGGGAAGATCAAGGTCCGCAAGAACCATCCGGGGCGATGCGGCGGCGGCGACCTGGACCGGCGGTTTTTCTGAAAAAGCGGCGATTGTAGCGTTTGACTTGGCTGTGGGGTTGTGCTATAGTTTTTTGTGGCTGGTGGTGCCGGGACGAGCGGCACCGCCGAGGGTTGAGAACGCATCCCGGGACCGATGTTTGCGGCACATGATATGCCGCAGGCGGTGGTCCCCGTTTTTTTTTGTGTGGGCAGGTTGCCCCGAGTGTCGAAAACTAGGGAATGCAGGACAAAGGTTAGCTGACTGTCCGGCGGCGTGCGCTACATGGAGAGGCTACTGGTGCAGGCCGATCGGATTTCCGGGGGACGAATTGCCTTGGTTTTTAGGGCAAGGGACCACCTTTTTCAGTTGCCGTTGGGAATGAGATTGCGGGCTGTTTCCCGACGGCCAGGCCGCGACTGTAGGAGAGAGAACCCAATGCGCAGCCCGACAATGGTGCCAATGGTGATGTTGGCGGTTGCAGCCGCCGTGTTGAGTGGGGCGGTTGCCGAGAGAAGTCTGGGCGACATCATCATCCAACATGACGGCGACAGCGATCCTGTGGACGAGGGCTGGATCCACGATGCACGTCCCAATTGCACGGTGGGTCCCGTGACCGACGACCTGGGCTTGGGGGACAACGCCTGGTTCACTGCGGACAACTCGACGGTGACGGGCAGCGTGGGCCGTTACTACCACTTGCTCACCGAGCAGCAGGGCGCCGCGGCGCGCGACCTGGGTTGGTCGGCGACGGTCAGGGTGCGGGTGACCGAAACGTCCGACGATCCGTACGGGGCGGTGGTGTTCTACCTCAACGACGGCCTTCGCAATTGGATTCTGAATTTCGGGTCCGACGGCAGTGACAACCAGTTGGTCCGGGCCCAGACGGCCGTCGGTTACCCGCCAGGCGGCATCAACTACACCAACTCCAGCGGCGGCTATCATCTCTACGAAATTGTCTATGATCCGCAGCTTGCCACGGCTGATATTCTCATCGACGGCGTGGAGCGGATCAGCGACTGGGCGGGCTACGCCCAAGCGGATGAGCTGGTCGTGCGTTTCGGCAGCGCCGCCAGTCTCGACGCCGGCCGCGGCAACTGGAGCCAGGTCCGGTTCGATATCGTGCCTGAGCCGGCGACGGTGGGGCTGGTCCTTTTCGGCGGGCTGATTCTCCTGCGGCAAAACAAGAGAAAAAAAAGCGTCTGAAAAGCCGATTTCCGCTGACCAGCGGTGGCGCCGCGAGGCAGATGCCCCAAGAGAGCATCCGCCTCGCTATTGATCAGCCGCAGGTTCCCTTGCCCCGGAGCGCACTGACAGAGCCGCGGGAGACTAAGATCCCCGGAGTTTCAGCGTCTGCGCCGCTTGCGGGCCACCAGCCCGGCAATGCCCAGGCCGAGCAGCGAAAGGGTGGCCGGCTCGGGAACGACGTTGTAGGTCAGGTCGTCCATGCCGAACCAGCCGCCACCCAGGCTTATGGGCACCGACTCGACGACGATCCGGTCCACATTCGACAGACCGATGGCGAACCAGTCGGCTACGTCGTCGATGTCGTTGAACCATCCTGTGGTTCCGACGGGGTTGCCGCCCAGATAGCCGTGGACGCGAACGCCGCTTGTCCAACCGCTGCTAACGCCCTGGGCGGCGAAATAGGCGCCCAGAACATCGACCGGCTGCGGGAAGCCGATGCCGATCAGCGTGCAGCCCCACGCATTGATCGCATTGTGCGGCAGTGAATGCGGATAGTCGTTCGTGTCCGTGGGCGTGATCCAGCGGCCCGGGTTGCTTTGGTAGCCCGCGTTACCCGCTTCCCAAGTCAGCCCGGCATACCCCGATCCAGTTAGAACATACGAGTACGACAGGTCGTCGAAATCGACAACGACCGGTGCGGCTACGGCAACGCTGCCGATCGTGACCACCAAGAGTGCTGCAAGAATCGTTCTCAACATTAGCTTACCCTTCCCTTACCATTGCAGTGCCCGCTATTCTGTATGTCGACACAGCCTTTCAGCGGGCGCTCATCATAGGGCGCCCTTGGCCGTGCCGCTCCCACTTAAGTCCGCGACGATGACGGCACCGCGCTGCAGCACGGCCGCCCACATGCGGACATCCCGTATGACTGGCCCAAGGCGCAACGGCCCGGACCAGTAAAGTCCGAGAGCCTCCTCATGCCTGTCCGCACACAAGCGGACTCGCAAGAGTCATGCCTCAGCCTGCGAACCCGACCGGCACGACCCCCAGCACGAGTCTTCTCCCTACGTTCCTTGAGATATTCTCGCAAACGGTGTGCCATTTGCATGAATTGGATTGGCTGCAGTGCACAACCGGCCTCATGCTCAGCACTTAAGATTGCCAGAGGCGGTGATTGGTAAAAGGATGGTCTGTGACAAGTTGTCGCGCGGGAACACCATCCGCCCTCATTCGGGTGAAACGCGAGGACGGTGTCGTCAGAACCGTCAAGAGTTGCCCATTCTAACATCCGGGCTTCAAAACAATCGGGCTTGTTCGGCTGGTCAGCGATATTGAGGCTGAGTGGCCGGACAAAAAGGCCCCGCAATCCGACGCAACGGTGTGCCCGGGGCGTTCGCGGTGATGCGGGTTTTCGCCGTCCGTCCGTTGCCACATGCGCCGCCGGACGGCGGGTGGCTTGGGTGGTGTGGCGGCACCAGCTTTTTTTGGTCCAAGAACGCCGATTGTCTGGAGATTTCCTGGTCCTAAGTTCGATAAATAACTAGCCAAAGAGCTACTGGGACGGTATATATAAAATGCAGTAGTTGGGTTTTGCAAATCTCCGGGCCAGGATCCGGCTGACGCAAGGCAGCAGCAACTCGTTAGCCAGGAGGGAGAAGAGATCGGAAGTCGGGCCGAGTTCAGCGGCGGCGAAACTCATGTGACGATTGCTGTTCCGACGTCCCTTCTTGGTTTGTATGAAGAGGCTGGGCGCTGTTGACATGGGGCTGGAGCCTGTTATACTTTACGGTTCGAACCCGTTGTGTTTTCAGGACTAACGGGCTCGCGTTGTATTGGCCCGACAGTGGTGGCGGCTATCGGTTGTTTATGTGTGTGTTTTTTTGCTGGCCGCCGGAGATGCCAACCTGGTATCATTTTGCTCCGGGTGGCTTCATGGGTTTGACGCCAACATTGAGACAGAGCGATTAAAGGAGTACTTGGGCGTGCCGAACCAAATCCGCTCTCCGCGTCGTCTTGGCATGATATCTCTGTTGCTGGTTGTTCTGGTATCGTTGCTGACCGAAGGTTGTGCGCCGAACTGGATAGGCCGCTACAACAAGCTGGCCTTTTGCCGCACCAAGCGGGTCCGCAACCCCATTTGGGAATCCTACGACGAGTGGTACGAGGATCTTCGCTACTGGGTCCAGGAGGACCTGGAGGAAGAGTTGGATTTCCCCGGGCCGCTGCCGAGCGACTTGAGGCCCCCCGAGGGCGACTATATTCTCGGCTCGCGCGACCTGTTGCGGATCACCATTCAGGATCTGTACCAGCCCAACGCTCCATACTTTGAGGAAGTCCGCGTCACCCAGGGGGGCAATGTCACCTTGCCCTACGTGGGCCGGGTCAAGGCCTCCGGCCGCTCGGCTGCTGGTCTGGAGCAGCGGCTCAAGGATATGTACTCGCCCGATCCGCTGGCCGATCCGAACATCAGCGTCTTTGTGACCGAGTACCGAAACCAGTTTTTCTATGTCATGGGCGCGGTCAACCAGCCCGGCATGTACCCTCTGGTGACGACCGACATGGAACTGCTGCACGGCCTGGCACAGGCCGGTGGGATCAGCCCATTCGCCGAAGATATGGCTTACCTGTCGCGGCGCTTCACTCCCGAGGAGTTGAACCGCCTGTTGCTTGAATCGTTCGTCGAGGAGGAAGAACCCGAGGCAGAGGTCGAGGGCGAAGCCGGGGAGGCGGAAGAATCATCGGCCGCCGGCGAAGGAGTGCCGGAGCCGAAGGCCGAAGCCGACAAACCGAAGCAATTGACGCCGCTGGAGGAACTCAAGCTTCTGGCCGAGGGGCGCACGCCGCCGGTGGACGAGGGACAGGACCAGGCGCCCGAGGCGGAGCAGGTGGTCGAGCCCGAGGTCGAGGCGCCGGAACCGCCGTCGGAGCGGAAAGAGGACCAGGATAAATGGAAGTTCGTTGACGGCAAATGGGTCGAGGTCGAGAAGTCCGCCGAAGCTGAGTCTGAGGCCGGACAGGAGGCCGAGATGCAGTTGGTTCCCGAAGAAGGCTTTGCCATCTCCGAGCTTCCCGAGTCGCTTCAGAAGAAGCTGGCCCGCCTTGGCGTGATCCAGGGCGGCGAGGGCCTGCGGCGAATCATTCGCATCGACGTTCGTGCAGCCCTGCAGTTGGATCCGACGCAGAACCCGGTGCTCCGCAACGGCGACATACTAAACGTTCCCGAGCCCCCGGCCGGCGAGTGGTACATCGACGGCGAGGTCGTTCGTCGTGGCGTTTACAGCCTCACCGGGCGGAAGATCACACTGCTTCAGGCTATTGCCGCGGCGGGCGGGTTGACCGAAGTGGCCATTCCAAAGCGGACCGAGCTGGTTCGCCGGGTCAGCGAGAACGAAGAAGAAATCATCTACGTGGACCTGGAGAAGATCGCCAAGGGCGAGGCCCCGGACTTTTTTCTTCAGCCCGACGATCTGATCCGCGTGGGGACAGACCAGGGGGCCATCTGGCTGGCCGTTCTGCGTAACGCGTTCCGAGCCACCTACGGTTTTGGCCTGGTGTACGACCAGAATTTCGCCGATATCTATCCTTTCCGGGGAGACTTTCAGCCCCTCTTCGGCCGAAACTAAGATGGTATCATCCGCCAGCCGGCCCACCATTTCGGACGTATAATGTAGGGCTGGCCGGGACTTTAGACCCGCAGCGCTCGCGACTGGTTCGGGTACGACAGTGTTAGCTCGTGCCCGGGGTTGCGGGGAAGAAGTGTCCGCTTAATTGGAACAGACATGTGACTTCGAACGGGCAGAACGGACATTCTATGGATCGGTCTCTCGCCGACAGGCGGTGGGACCTGATCTCGGCCGGCATATTGCTGTTGCCCCTGGTGCTGATGGCGTTCCAGGGCGATCTGCTCTTTGCCCTGGTCGAGCGGATGGACGAAGGCGGCCAGTATGCCCGGATCCGCACGCTGGAAATCGAGTTGCAGCAGCACGAGGACGAGATCAAGAAGACGCAGTTAAGCTGGCTGACCGCGAAGCGCCTGACCTGGCTTCGCGACAGGACCTCCAGGCTGGAACTGGAAATCAAGAGCCTCCGCGACCCGCTGGACCGGACAGCCGAATCCTGGAACTTTTCGTTCGTCACCCACTGGCCCCTGCTTCTGCTGCTGGGGCCGCTGGCCCTGGCCCTGTTGTGGTACCGCCTGAGCGCCGCGGAGCGCCGTCGGCTGTACGGCGACGCCCTGGACTCCGGGGCCCGGATGCGCGGCATCCTTCTGGCCCTTCTGGCCGTGGGGCTCTTCTGGGTGGCCGCCTGGCAGAAGAGCGTTCTGGACAGGCAGGTTCTGGCCAACCTGGGTGACATGGACTGGCGACCGGACTGGTGGCGGGAGTGGATCTTCATTGCCATCTACGGCAGCATGTTGGCCTGGACCGCGGCGAGTGTTTATGCCTTTACGGGCCGGGGCGGCCTGAAGCGCATCTGGCTGCCCGGGGCCGTGGCGATGGCCCTGCTGATTCTGAACTTCGGGCCCCTTTCCCGCCGCTGGGTCTCACTCTGGGACGCCCAGGCCCAATGGAGCTATTGCTACATGGTCGGCCCGATTGCGGCCATGCTCTTTTACTTTCTACTGATCGAAAAGAACTCCGCGAAGCTGCCGGCGGCCACGGACACCCGGCCACAAGGCTCGAGCAAGGTGCGACCGGCGAGGCAGGACGTTCTGCTGACCCCCGCTTCGGTTCAGGACCTCCCGGCGACGGACGACGGTCGGCAGGGCAGCCGATGGTTGCTGACCTGGGGCGCTGTGGCGGCGGTCCTGGGATTGGCCGGAATGGCCGGCTCGGGTGCGGCCGATCGTCTGTTGGGCAGCAGCCAACTCGGCGAGGCCCTGCGACTGGCCCTGCATTTCGCCTATTTGCCTTTTGTTTTGGGGGTGCTTCTGCTGGCCCTGGGCCTGTGGCAGCGGGTCGAGAAGGGGCGCCACGGCGACCTGGCCCTTCGCCTGGCCGGGCTGGTTCTCATCCTGCTGGCCGTGGCTTTGAGAATGGACGCCGGCGGCGGGGCGGTGAAGGTGCACTACTTCGCCGACCTGACGATTATTCCCATGTTGTTCGGCATAGTGCTGGCCCTGGGCGGGTGGTCCATGTTGCGGGTGGCCTGGGTATCGCTGGCCTTTCTGATTCTGGCCATCCCCTGGCCGGAGCGATACTATCTGGCCATTGCGGCGAGGCCGCAGGAGTGGGCGGCCATCATGACCGAGAAGTTCATGCACCTGTGCGGTTACGACATGCTGCGCGAGGGCACCAGGATGATCATCAATCCGGCCACCGGCGATTCCCTGACCGTGGCCGAACAGTGCTCCGGGCTGCGCATCCTGCTGGCCTTTGTCGCTCTCAGTGTTGTGTATGCTTACATTAACAAGCGGCCGATCTGGCGGCGGGCGATCATCTTCGTTTCGGCCTTTCCGATAGCCGTGTTCTGCAACTTCACGCGAGTCGCGCTGATGGCCCTGGTCTACAAGTGGGGCTACAAGGACATAGCGATGAAGGGCATGCAGCACGAGATGGCGGGCTTCGCCATGTTGCCCCTGGCCTTTTTCCTGCTGTGGGTCGAGATGCGATTTCTCGACGCCATGAAGAAGCTCCTGGACTGGGCGACCGCGGTCCCCCCCGCGAAAGAGGACTCCGCAGCCGAGGTCGCCGGCGGTGACGGAGGTTGAATGAAATGAGCGGGCCTGACAAGCAAGACAAGTTCCACCGGCCGGGCGCGGCGCCAAGGGGCGGGGTGGCGATTGCGGCCTTGGTCGTCCTGATCCTGCTGGCCTCGGGCATCGGCTTCAAGATCTCGTGGCCGGAACCGCCGAGCCGCAAGCCGACGCCTCTGCGCAAGGCCTTCAAGGACTTTTCGACCGATTTCCTGGGCTACAAGTGGCGCTGGGTGATTCTGGACCCGGTGATCGAGAAGGTGGCCGGGGTGGACGCCTACCTGAACCTGGCGGGCTTCCGCAGGCGCGACGGCAGCAGCGCCCAGATCTACACCAGCTATGTCGGCAAGGGCACGACGATGGTCGAGCACGAGCCGGAGGTCTGTTACGTCGCCCAAGGCTGGAGCCTGCCTTACGGGATCAAGAAGGCCGAGATCAAGGAACTGCAGGTGGTGATCGACAAGAAGGGCACCATCGGTCCACTGCCGGTTAACATCTACCTGTTCGCCAAAGACGTCAACCACCAGATGGTCGTTAATTCCTACTGCATCAACGGCCGCTATACCAACAGCCGCACCACAGTCAGAACCGAGGCCGACCGTCCGGGGGGCTTCTATGCACAGACGCGTGTGGTTATGCCGATGACCAGCGTCGACTGGACGGAAACCACTCCCCAGACCCTGACCACGAGCCGCCGGTTCCGTCAGGCGGTGGAGATACTGCGTTACGTAACGCCGTTAATCAGACACAAGTATCTTCCTCCGGCGCCTGAATCGCCGGAGGAGTAAGACTATCCTGTACTACTCTGCGAAGTGCCTGCTCCGCCGAAGTAACTTCGGCTACGAAGGCTGGAAGCTCTTCGCTACGAAGCACGAGTCGCCGGCACAAGGCTGCGGCGAAGACGGATGGAAGGAGAAAGCAAGCATGAACCGCAAGTTGGTGGCGCTTTTCCTGGTCCTTGTCGTTGCGATCGTGATCGGCCTGGCGATCTACCTCCTCTTATCGTTGGGCACGGCGAAGGACCCGACGGCCAATATCGAGAGGGCCCGGGAACTGATGAAGGAGGCCCAGGAGGATCGGGCCAAGTACACAGAGGCTATCCGCTACCTTCAGGGCGCGATCAGCAAGGGCGCCGGCGGCAGGGCCGACGTCTGGACGATGCTGGCCGAATGCCATGAACTGCAACTGCCTCCCGACTTTGGCAAGGCCTTGGCCTACCGTCGTAAGGCCATAGAGGTCGAGCCCGGCAACCAGGCGGCTATCAAGGACTACGTGGACCTGCTGATCAAGACCGGCGGGGTGTCCGAGGCCCTCAACCATGCCCGCAAGCTTACCGAGTTGGACAGCAGCAACGACGAGTATTTCCGCCTGCTGGCCAAGGTCGAGTTCGGGATCGCGGTCCGCGAGACCGGGCTCGGAAGCAAGAAAGAACACTTCGAAGCGTCCCTGGCAGCCGCTCAGCGGGCCATTGAGTTGGCGCCCCGCACTTTGGAAAACCATAAACTGAAGGCCGACATACTCGTGACGGGAGTCGGAATCAAAAACATCTACGATCGGTTCGAGCTGGCCGAACAGGTGGCCATCGGGGGCACCCAGCAGGCCGACGAGAAATCCAAGGCCTTCCTGCAACTGGCGAAAGTCTACCTTCAGCACGCCAGGCAGGCCCAGGGGGCCGGCAAGAACTACCTCGAGATCATTGCCAAAGCCGAGAAGGCCTACCAGGACGCACTGGCTATCGAACCGGACAATGCCGGCGCCCTGCTGGGCCTGGGCGGCATCGCCCAGAACCAGGGCAACAGTGAACTGGCCCAACAACTGTTTCAGCGGGCCATCGATGCCGAGCCGACCAACGACGCCGGATACTACGGCATGGCCCAGCTTTACGTCCGGCAGAATAAGCCCCTGGAGGCTGTCAACGCCCTGCGGGAGGCTATCAAGGCGGGGACCCCGGACGACGAACTGGAAGACCCGTCGGAACTGAGAAGACGCAAAGCAGTTCTGGAGATCCTGGCCAACATGCTGATCGAAAGTAATGATCCGCAAATGACCGCCGAGGCGATCACCATCATCGATCGGCTGGAGAAGATGTCCGCCGCCAACCCGGCCGCGGTGCTCTTTCTGCGTGGCCGCATTGCCAGTCAGAAAGGCGACCTCAGAGAGGCGGAGCGGAAACTGCTGGAGGCCGTAAACCTCTCGCCGAACAACCCCATGTATCACTATCGCCTCGGGCAGGTTTACAACAAGCTGGGCGTGACCGGCAAAGCCCTGGAGGAATACACCGCGGCCGTGTCCCTGTCCCCGAAGCGCGATCTGATTCGCCTTGAACGGGCACAACTGCTGCTGAGGCTTCGCAAGTACAGGGAGGCCGAAATCGAGACCCGGCGCGTTCTGGAGAGTAACAGCAGAAGTTTCGGCGCCGGGCTTATCCTGACCCGCGCCCTGATGGGCCAGGAAAAATACCTGGAGGCCGGCCAGATGGCCGACCAGCTCATCAAGGGCGATCCCTCGATGCCGCAGGGCTACCTGTTGAAGGCCCAGGTCATGATGATGGCATCCGACACTCCGCCGGCCGAGGCCCTGGGGGTGCTGCTCAGCGGGCTGGACAAGGTCAAGGCCAAGGCTCGCTACCCCCTTTACCAGTCGGCCGTCCGGTTCTGCAGAGGGATGAAGTTGCAGAGCGAAATGGCGGACCTGTTCACGAGGATCGACGCCGATAAGGACCTCGGGGAACAACAGAAGCAGGCCCTTAATGATCTGAATTTGACCGTGGAACAGTTGATCAAAAAAATTGAGAAGGAAGCGGCGGCGGATCCTGAGAACCCGCGACTCCTGATTCGACGGGCCTTGTTGTTCGTCCGGGACGGCAAGATCGACGAGGCCCTGGATGTTTATCGCAAGGCCTATGACCTCGCCATAGCCAAGGACGACGAAGATATGATCCGCCTGGTCTGGGACTCCGTCTGGCGGCTGTTGCTCAGCGAGGACGACCGCCTGCAGGAGGCCGTCAAATGGATCGACAAGCTTCCGGCCGGCATGGCCATGGAACGCCAGATGGCCGAAGCGCTGATTCTCCTGGACCGCGGGGTCAAACCCCCGAAGTCTGAACTCCAGGGCAAGAGCGGCTCGGAAATCCTGGAATACCGCTCCGATAAAATCGGCCGGGCAATCGACAAGTTCAAGGACCTGGAAAGCCGCGACCCGGCAGGGACCGACACGCGGCCGATGCGTGCTCTGGCCCGGGCCTATTTCCTGCAGGCTACTTTGCCGGGACAGGAGAACCGCGAAGAGCTGTTGGGCAATTCGCTGGACTACTACAGAAAGATCATCGCTCTGCAGCCGATGGACATGCAGTCTCACATGGGGGTGATCAATGTCTTGCTCCAGCTGCGAGACTACGCTGGCGTGGCCAGCCAGGCCAACGAGATTCTGAAATTCGACACCGAGAACCTTTCGGCGCTGGATATGAAGGCCCAGGCCAGAGAGCGGCTGGGCGAACTCGACGAGGCAAAGTCCATTCGCCGGCGGATTCGCCGGCTCCGTCCCGAGAATGTGTCGAACCTGGTGAAGTTGGCGGCCCTGGAAGAACTCTCCAGGAACTTCAAGGAGGCCGAGGCCCTCTACCGTGAAGCCATCCGCCTGGAGCCGACACGCCCGGAGGCGCCGCTGGCCCTGGCCCTGCTGATATTCCGGCAGAACTACAATAACCTGCCGCAGGCCGACGCCGTCATGGCCGACCTCCAGAAGGCCGCCCCCGACAGCACCTCGATGCTGATTGCCATGTCGGGCTACTACAAGAACACGGGCCGTCTGGACGAGGCCCTCCAGTACGCCGTGAAGGCGCAGCAGACTCGGCCGGAGGTTTCCGGACTGGCGGTTCTGGTCAGCCGCGCCCACCTGGACCTGGCCGATGCCGCCGGGGGTGACGCCGAGACGCGGAAAAAACATGTGGCCCAGGCGATCGAGGTGCTCGAAGCGTACCTGAAAGGCTACCCCGAGGCCCTGGACGTGAAGCTGCAGTTGGCAGATTTGCTGAGGCTGAACGGGAGTCGGCTGGCTGACTCCGAGAAACTGCTCAGGGTCTTGATTAACGAACCTCAGGCGGCGGTCCGGGCTCGGACGATTCTGGCCCGGGTGCTCATTTCCCGGGCGGCGAAAGCCCGCCAGGAAGGCGATGACAGGGCGCACACTTCGCTGCTCGACGAGGCGGCACGGATGGCCAAGGCGGCGCTCGGCGCCGCCCCGAAATTCGGCGAGGCGAGGCTCGTCCTGGCCGAGACGGAGATGTTTCGCGGTGATCCGAGCAAAGCCGAAACGGAACTGAAACGAATTGATCCGTCCGATCCGGCTTACATCCGGGGTCTGGATTTCCAGATCCAGATCGCCCGGCGACAGGGCAGAAAACAGGCCGTGACGCTCCTGCTTGCGGAAACCCTGAGAGTCCAGCCGCAGAACATCATCGCCCGCATGCAACTGGCCGATTTCTACAAGGCCGACAAGGATTATGCCAAGGCCGAAAGAGTGATTCTCGAGGGCCTGCAGTACCTGCCCGACAGCATGCCCTTGACCCTCTACTGGGGCAAGCTGCTCCTGGGGCAGAAGACAGAGCCTGAGGTCATCAGAGCCGGCAAGGTTGCCGAGAAACTGATCGCCCGCGCGCCGCAAAACGCCGGCGCCTGGGCTTTCTGGGCCGGGGTCCAGATGACCCGCTCGAAGAAAAATCCCGCGCTGAAAGAAGAAGTCACGGCCAAGCTGGAGGAACTGGTCGAAGAGCACAAGCAGCCCTGGGGCTCCAAGGCGCTGTTGTTCTGCCGGCTGCTGATCGGCCACTATAACAAGCCACAGGTGGCCATGTACGACAAGGCCAAGGCGCTGTTGGATCAGCTGCTGGCCGAGCACAAGACGGGTCGCGAGGGACCCTTGCTGTACTATGATCTGTCGCGGACGTTGATGAAGATGACCCCCGGCCCGGCCGGCCTGAAGCGGGCCGTCGGGGCGCTGACCGATGGCCTCAAGTTGCATCCCAAGAATATTATGTTGTTACAGAACCTGACAGTCCTTTACAAGGATCAGTCGAAGTGGAAGAAGGCGCTTGAAGTATGCGAACGAATACTCGAGTTAAACGACAAGTTCGTTCCGGCAATCATCGACAAGAGTGACTGCCTGCTGTATCTGGGCCGCTTCGACGAGGCCATCCAATGGGCCAAAAAGGCGGTGAACCTGGACGAGGTCCAGTGGCATCCCATGAATAATCTGGCCTGGATTTACGCCACCGAGAAAAACGATGTCGAGCAGGCCCGCATCTGGATCGACAAGGCCCTGCGGCTGCAGCCAAAACATCCGTCGCTGCTGGATACCAGCGGCTGGATCTACTACCTGGCGGGCGATTACCGGGCGGCCATTGGCGAACTCGAGAGGGCCCTGGCGGAAGCCGAGCGATTGAACCGGAAACTGCCGGTGACGACGTTTCATCTGGGCATGGCCTGCCGCTTGAAGGCCGAGAAAGAAACCGACCCGACCCGCAAGGCCAAGGCCCGGGTCAGAGCCGAAAAACTCCTGAGGGAGTTCCTTAAAGAGTCTGAAAATACGCAGCGGCTGGACAAGGATCGCAAAGAGGCCGAAAATGTCTTGAAAGAGCTGTAATTACAGCCGATAATACCAGGGCCTGTAGTACGGTGGCGGGGTAAACCGTACCCTTTACTTTATGAGGTAATGGGACAATGAGTTACGGCGGTCAAAGAAATACCGGCGGAACTGTGGGAC
>JAACEH010000359.1 GCA_011682595.1 Anaerolineaceae bacterium | reverse complement strand
AACATGATAGGGAGTCAAGGCAATGATCAGCGGCCTGTTCGACTTGCAGATACGATTGGACCGTATTGACCGTAACGGCGATCCGCTGGCGACGCTCGATGAACTGATCGACTGGGAGCAGTTTCGTCCGGCCCTGGAGACCCTTCGCGACAAACCCCGTAAATCCAATGCCGGGGCCAAGGGCTACGATCCGGTGATGATGTTCAAGGCCTTGATTCTCCAGTCGCTGTACAACATCTCCGACGAGCAGTTGGAATATCAGATTCTGGACCGCTTCAGCTTTTCGCGGTTTCTGGGCATCGACATTGGCGGGAAGGTGCCGGACTTCACGACATTTTGGTTGTTTCGCGAGGCCGTGTCGCAGTCCCGCCTGGAGCGAGGCTTGTTCGAGCAGTTCGACGGGTATTTGCGGGAGCACGGCTTCGCCGCCCGCAAGGGTCAGATCGTGGACGCCAGTATCGTGCAGGTTCCTCGCCAGCGGAACACGCGCCAGGAGAACGCGCGGATCAAGGCCGGGCCGACGAGGTGAAAGCGTCCTGGCCGCGGGGCAAGCGGCAGCAGAAGGATACCGATGCGCGTTGGACGAAGAAACACGGCAAGAGCTACTTCGGCTACAAGAATCATATCCAGGTGGATGTCGAGCACAAGTTCATCCGGGACTACGACGTGACGTCGGCGAACGTTCACGACAGCCAGGTGTTTGAGACGTTGCTGGACCCGCAGAACCGCAGCGCGGACGTCTGGGCCGACAGCGCCTATCGTAGCGAGGAATCGGTCGGTCGGCTCAAGGCGTTGGGCTATCGGGAACACCTGCACCGCAAGGGGTGCCGGCATCGTCCTCTGGGCGAGCGGGAGAAACGCGGCAACCACACGCGGTCGAGAATCCGCAGCCGTGTGGAGCATGTCTTCGGCGTCCAGGCGATGAAGATGGGCTCGACGCTATTGCGGACCATCGGCAGGGTTCGGGCGCGATGCAAGATCGGGCTTCGGAATCTGGCGTATAATCTGGACCGCTACGCGCTGCTGGCCTCGCCGAGCGGATAATCCAGCCGCATCGGCCGGGTCAAAGGGCCGACCGCATGATGGCGTCCTCAACTGACGCCGAAGGGAGCCGGAGAAAGAAAGACAACCTTTCGACAGAAATGCCCGTCCGCCAAAGGACCATATCGTCCGTAGGCAAAGGCAACGGTCGAAAAACGTATTCTTCAAAGTGCCCGGATTTGTTGATTGCGACCTTGGGCAGGTCGTCGGCGAGCGTTCTGGGGCTCCGTCAACGGCTTCGCTTCTTCCTCTTGCTCTTCTTGCTCTTCTTGCTCTTGGGTTTCCTGGCGCGAGTTGCCTTACGAAACTTCCGGGCTTGTTCGTCCAGCCAGGCCAGCGCACCGGGCGTGGCCTGCCAAGCTTCGCCGCACTCATCGGCGCAGATGATGGCCTCCTCCTCGGAGCCCATGGCGTAGCTCTGGAGCCCAAAGCGGTCGCCCTCCGGGTCCAGCAGGTGCTTCGGCACATGGCGGTTCTGCGTGATAGCCGCCCGGAGTTCCTTTCGAGACCGTTCACTGTCGCCCTCGCTGCGAAACGCCAGCAAGGCCCGGCAATAGGCCCACACGGCGGCGGCATCGTCTTCATAGGCGGCCACCAGTTGCGAGGCCTCCTCGTCCTGGCCAGTCCCCAGCAAAAGCGGCAGCAAGACATAGCGAACGCCCTGATTGTCGCCAGGGTTCAGTCGCAGTAGCTCCCGATAGTTGACGATGGCGTTTCGAGAATCGCCCGTGTCGTGTTGGATACCGGCCAACCCCATGATCGCCCGCATGAACGGCCGCGTGCCGTGGAGGCCCCAGAAATGGCCGACATCTTCCTCGAACGGCGCCGGACCAATGGCTCGACGCCCCGCCTCGACCGCCTGGGTGTAGAAGCCCATCGCCTTGGCCGGATCGCTGTTGGCTTCTGCCAGAATCACATAGGCGTCGGCGCAATCGGGGCAGACCTTGATCGCCTGACGGGCCAGCGTGAGGCGACGCCGGCCGAAGGCGTCGAAGGCCTGGTAGCAAAGATCCTGGGCCTGCTCCAGCGGTGTGCGCGGCGGATACTTGGCGCGGTCGACCGGCTTGTCGGTGAATTCACGTTCCAGAGCCTCGTTCAGTTCATCGAGATTGCTGAAGTCCTTGCCTTCAAGAAAGCGGTGCGCCTCGGCGCTCTGTGCTTCCATTGCTCGCCGGTCTGGCATCATGCCGCGGCGATAGCGTTCCTGCGGCGTCGGCGGGTGGAGCACCAACGGCAGGCTGAGCACATAGTCGACCGGCCCGTCGAAGGTTTCCACGTGCTTCGTCCAGCGGCCGGTGTCGAACTCCTCTTCGGTCGTGGTGGCCAGGGCCCGCATGAGGCCCTCGACATAGGCCAGCGTGGCGGCGTCGGCCCGGTGCGGCTCGTGCTCGGGTTCGTGCCGCATCAGAATCGGGTACATCCGTCCGGCAGACCGGCAGCTTCTCCTGCAACCACAGGTCCGCGTCGGCCGGCGGCAGGTCTTCGAGGGCGTCGAAGTTCAGGGCCCAAAGCGGGCCAAGCTTGAGCAGGTCGCCCGGGTGCTTCAACTCGTAGGTCTTCCAGAACCGATCGGCCGACGCGTAGAACCCCAGACCGAACTCCTGGCCGCCGGCGCCCATGACCACGGCGAAGCGCATGGCCGGGTCCGCCTTGGGCGACTCGATCTCGACCAGATCCTCGTTGCCAAGTTGCCGCCACGGCGCCGCCTCGAAGAAGGCCTTGCCCGCGACGGCAAAGGCCCGCAGACGGTCGAGCGACACGCCGGTATTCTCCAGCGGCCCGGGGATCATCGGCCCTTGGCTGATCGCGTTGCCCAGATGATCCAGCAGGCTCTGCAAGGCGGCCAGGTCGTCGTGGTGCTCCACGCGGATGCCGACCTCGGTCAGGATGTCCGACAGTTGCTTGGCCAGAGCCGCGTCGCTGACTTCCACCGTGCCAGGCCGGTAGCCGGTCCTTTCCGGGTCGTTGGCGAAGGCCACCAAAGCGTTGAGCAGCGTTTGGAGCGGCGAGTCGTCCGGCTGGAAATTCTCCGGCGACGGGCCTGCCTTGCCGGCCTTGAGGCTGACCCACAGGGGCACCTCCGGCTCATAGGGCTCGTCCTCACCGTCGATCATCATGGCCGGCAGCCGGACGATGCCGCCTTGCCAGACGTCGTCCACTTGTTGCGGCAACTGCTTCAGTTTTGCTACCTGGAATGGCACCATGCCCGCGACTCCTCACGACTTGACGTAACGTTCCGACCTTCTCTTGCGCCCATGGAGTCTACCACCGATAGCCCTGGCTGACAACATGCTTTCGGCCGGTTGCCCCGGTGTCATTCTTCGGCCTCGACGATGACCTCCAGTTCGACGGCGGCATTTTTCGGCAGGGCGGCTGCGCCGAGGGCCAGCCGGGCATGGCTGCCACGTTCCGCTCCGAAGACCTCCAGGAATACTTCGCTGGCGGCATTGGTGACCGCGGCCTGGCCGGCGAAACCGGCGGCGCTTGAGACGTGGCCCGTGAGCCGGACGACTCGTCGGACCTGGTCTAAGGAGCCCAGTTCGGCGCGGATGATGGCCAGGGCGTTGAGGGCCGCCTGTCGCATTTCGTCCTGGGCCTGGGCCTGGCTGACCTGGTCGCCGACTCGGCCGGTGACCGAAAGCTCCCCGTCGCGCACCGGCAGTTGGCCCGAGACAAAAAGCAGGTCCCCGCTGCGGACTACCGGGACATAGGCCCCGACGGGAGCGGCCGGCGGCGGCAAGCGCCAACCCAACTCTTTCAGTTTCTCCTCTGCGCCCATGGTGGTCACTCTTT
>JAACEH010000164.1 GCA_011682595.1 Anaerolineaceae bacterium | reverse complement strand
TGCTCTTGGGCGAACCCCGGCGAGCGGACTCGGCAAAATCGATCAGCCGCTGAAGCACCACGTTGTCCACCACGTGCTCCATGCGACAGGCGTTCGCCTCGGCCACCTCGGCCTCCAGGCCAAGGATCTCCGTCAGGAATCGCCGCAACACCTGGCGACGTCGGGCCACTTCCCTGGCCAGTTCGCGGCCACGATCGGTCAAGGTGATGAACTGGTAGGGATCGTAGTTGACCAGCTCGCGCTTGGCCAGCGACTTCAGGGCCGCCGTGACGGCCGACTTGCCGACCTCCAGCCGGGCGGCGATGTCGCGCACCCGGGCCACACCGTCCTGACGCTCCAGCGCCCAGATGGCTTCCAGACAGTCTTCCTTGGACGATGTGAGTTCATGTTTTGCCATCAAGCCAACCGAACGCCCACCCGGGCACAAGACAAACGGAGAAGGAGAGCCAGCCACCGATGTTCATCGGCATGAACATTGTATGGCATGGGAGCCTTTATTCAATAGGAAAAACTTTACGATTGAAGATTTTTCTCGGCGGAGCCAGCATCGCAACCTCTTTATACACAATGTGTTATAGTGGCCTGGGCCGTGGGTCGAGAATTGTGGTGACAGTGGTTTGTTGGGCCATGGCCTTCCTGGGGGATAATCGTCGGCACGGACCGCCCCACACGGTGGTTAAACTAACCGGGTGAGGCGGCAGGCGCCTCCGGCAGAATCTGCGGACTGCGGCAATGAAAGGGAACTATTGATGAGACGAGTTGTTCGTGCAGTTCTGGGGTTGGTCTTGCTGGCCGGATGGACGGCCGGGGCCGGGGCGGCGGAAACCAGGGTTGGCCCCAAGGGGCAGGTTTTCGTTGACGGCAAAGCAACGGTGCCGCTGGCGGTCTGGATGCAGCCGCCGTATCTGTTTTCGTACTATCGCCAGTTGGGTCTGAACCTGCTGGTCAACCCGCCCGTCGAGCCTGGGCCGTTCCGCGACAAGAAACCCACGGCCTTTGCGGCGGCCGCCCAGAACCACCTGGGCATCGTCACCGGGTTTCGCGACAGGGCGGTCGCCGAGCCCACGGTCTGGGCCTGGAACGCCGGGCTGATGCTGCCCGGGCGGCTGGATCGCATCAAGAGGAACTACGAGCGAATCAGGGCCAAAGACCCCAATCGCATCGTCATGTTTAATATCGACGTTCACAAGTTCCTTCACGGTGAGAACGGGCAGTTCTACCGGGATGCCCTGAGCCACACCGACGCGGTGATCTCGCACGTCTGGCCGCAGGTCGACGGGCTGGACAAGTCGAACATCCGCAACGTGGCCACCTTGGTCGATCTGGTGCGCCAATACTGCAAGGGCCGGCCCGGCGGCGAGGTCAGCATCTGGCCGGACATCAACCCGCACCAGTGGCGACTGAAGAAGAAGGCCGGCGGCACGATGTTCCCCGCCCCGACGCGGGAGGAACTGCGTTTCCAGATCTGGCTGGCCCTGATTCACGGGGCCGATGGCATCTGTTTTTTCCCCATCTCTTTCGACCCCTTTGTTTACAGCCAGATCCCGGCCAGGAAGGAACAGGAGATCGCCTGGAACTCGCAACTCATCGAGCGACTGACCCCCGCCCTGACCGGCCGGGAGTCGCCGCTGGAGATCGCCGTCATATCGGATCGCAAGGAGGGGATTATCGATTTCACGACCCGCCGTCTCGGCGACGACCATTACATCTTCCTGGTTAACGGTGAGCGCCGCGAGCAGACCGTCAGCCTCCGCGTGCCCGGCCTGGGCAAGCGGTGGTCGCTGGGCAACGTTATCAGCGGCCGGCCGATAACCGTGGCCGGCGACACCTACCAGGAGAAACTCAAGGGCCTGGAACTCAGGATCTGGAAGCTCACCGCCGCCGGGAAGGCCGGGCTGGGCAAAGCGGGCAAACAGGCGGGCCGGACGCCGGGGCGGGGGACAATTTTCTCAGTAACCCTGCCGGGTTGGCGGGCATTTAACTTCAGGAGCGACTCGTTCTGCTATAATGCTCGGCGGCGAAAACGGGGCAAGATCGTTCACCATGTCGAAAGCATCAGGGTCGAACGCCAAGAAACTCGAGAAAACTAAAGTAGGAGAGAAAGACGATGAGAATTCTGGCCGCCTGCTTGTGTGTGACCGTTCTTGCAGTCACCGTGACCCGGGCCGATGATTGGCCGCAGTTCCGCGGACCGAATCGCGACGGCAAGTCGGCCGAGAAGGGCCTGATGAAAAAGTGGCCGAGCGGCGGGCCCAGGAAGCTGTGGTCGGCGGAGATCGGCCAGGGCTACTCCAGCGTCGCGGTCGTCGGGGGCAAGGTATACGCCACGGGGTATATTGGAAGTGACCTGATGCTGACCGCCCTGGACGCCGGGGGCCGGAAGCTCTGGCGGAAACGGATCGACTCCGCTGCAGGCGGATCGCACGGCGGAGCGCGCGGCACGCCGACGGTTGACGGCGACAAGCTGTACATCCTGAGCGGGCGAGGCAAACTCGTTTGCCTGAAGAGGTCCGACGGCAGCGAGGCCTGGTCGAAGAATATCCTCAGTGAATACGGAGCCTCGAACATCCAGTGGAAGCTCTCCGAGTCGGTGCTCATTGACGGCGACAAGGTGATCTGCGCCCCGGGCGGCAGGGCGGCCCTGGTGGCCTTGAACAAGGAGACCGGCCAAGAGATCTGGGCTTCGCCCGCCGTGGACGCCAAGGCCGGTTACGCCTCGGCCATGTTGATAGATTACGGCGGCCTGAAACAGGTGGTCACCTTCAGCCAGAAGCACGTTTTTGGCGTTAATGCCGACAACGGCAAGCTGCTCTGGAAAGAGGCCAAGAAGACCGACTACGACATCAACGCAACCAGCGTGGTCTTCACCAAAGGCGTGATGTTTGTTACCAGCGGCTACAACGCCGGCGGCGCGATCTATAAGATGCGGGTCAGCGGCGGCAAAGTCAGCATGAAGAAAGTCTACACGGTCCCCGCTCCGGACGATAAATTCGGGGGCGTGGTGCTGATCGGCACACGGGTTTACGGCACGGGTGACCGGAAGCCCGGCCTGACGGCCGTCGACCTCGGCAGCGGGCAGGCGGTCTACACCTCCCGGAGCGTGACCAAGGCTTCGAACATCTATGCCGACGGGCGGTTGTACTGCCAGGGCCACAACGGGACGATGCAGTTGGTCGATCCGAAGGACGGCAAAGTGGTCAGCAGTTTCAAGATCAGCCTCCAGGCGGCCAACGAGATGTGGGCCCACCCGGCCATCAGCGACGGCAAGCTCTACATCCACCACGACTCCACGCTGTCGGTCTACAAGATCAAGGGCAGGAAATAACCCGCTCCATGCAGCCAGGCGCCGCGGTTGCGCAGCAAGAGCAACCGTGCCTGTCTACGCCTCGAAGCACTGCTGCATACGGCGCAGCAGTGGCACCCGGCGACAAGAAGAAACAACAGCAGTGACAGAGCGTGCGGCACTTCCGCGACTGCCGGCGCGTCCGCCGCCGCCGGCTATTGCTGCTCGCTGAGCGCTTCGGGCAAGGTGCACACGAAGTCGCGAATCTCGTCGCGGACGCGGCGATAGTGATCCAGGGCCTGCTGCTCGCTCTCGGCATTGGCCGCCAAACGTGGCGGATCGTCGAAACCGACGTGAACGACCTTCGTCCGGCCCGGAAACATCGGGCAGTTCTCGTTGGCCTGGCCGCAGACGGTGACCACGTAATCGAACTCGACCGATTTGAACTCATCGACGTGCTTTGACCGCTGGTCCGATATGTCGACCCCGGCCTCGGCCATTACCTCGACCGCTTTCGAACTCAGACCGGCCGGCGCGATTCCCGCCGAGCAGGCCTCGACAGAATCGTCTTTCAGGTGGCGGGTCCAGCCTTCGGCCATCTGGCTGCGGCAGGAATTCCCCGTACACAGAAACAGTATCCTGATTTTCTCGGCCATGAACGAACTCCAATGTCCCTGGTGCTCCGGACGGCGGCGGCCGCACTCGGCATGCGGGGCAGCGCCTCCATTCTAACGGCGCCGCCTGCTCAGCAAAAGCCGATAACTCATGATTTTCGGGATCGCTTGCGAATCTTGGGAAGGCTGCGACCAAAGTGCTTGTTGATCAGTTGCTCGTCGGCGGGACCGAAACGGCCGTCACAGTTAACGTCGAAGCGAGCGGTCTTGCCGCTGAGCTTGGCGTCCGCCCGGCTGCGCAGGGCGATGAGGTCGTCGTAGTTGACCTTGCCCGAGCCGTCGGTGTCGCCGACCAAGGCGGCCAACTTGCGGGTCCTGAGGCCACCGATGCCCCCGCCGTCGAAGGCTCGCGCGCGGCCGCTGAGAGCCAGTTTGTAGCGGTCGGCGTCGTCCAGGGCGTCGGCCAGTTGGACGACCAGGACGGTGTCGTCTTTTTCGAGCCACAGGCCGACCACCATGTCCGACAGGTCGCCTCCGATCTGGCCGCGAATGTCAATCGCCCCGGCACCCAGGGTGGTCGGATCGACCGGCCCGCTGAAAGTCAGCCGCAACCGGGCAATGCCCGCCTGTCGCGACTCGACGTAACCGTTCGTGACTTCGGCCCCGATCCGCCCCGCCTTGCCGTGGGTGGCCAGCACCTCCCACTTCAACAGCCGCGTTCCCTCGGTGGCAAGAGTCCCGGCCCGGCCGTCGGCAGCACCGTTTCTGGCGACAACGATCACCGGCAGGACCAGCACGACGACGGCGGTTATGAAGATGTGGATGGTCCGATTCATCGGCAGCCCATTTCGGAACCCTCGGTGGATGGCCAACTGTGGAAAGGTACCCCCGAAAAGCCGGAAAGTCAACTGCCAATTCTGCCGCAGAGGCGGGCAAGGGCTGTTTTTGGCCTGTTTTCGCCACTTGGGGTGGGCTTGGGGTGGGCTTGGGGGCCCATGCCGCCAATGGGGAAACCTCTTGGGGA
>JAACEH010000358.1 GCA_011682595.1 Anaerolineaceae bacterium | reverse complement strand
GCCAGGAGTTCCGTCAGCGCATGGGTGAGCGTCGCAAGAAGATGCTCGAAAAGTTCGACACCGACGGCGACGGCAAACTCAGTGACGAGGAACGCCAGGCCGCCCGCGAGGCCGGCCGGGAACGCATGCAGGAACACCGTAAGAAGATTCTCGAGAAGTTCGACGCCGACGGCGACGGCAAACTCAGCGACGAGGAGCGACAGGCTGCTCACCAGGCCCAGCGCGAGCGGATGCGCCAGCGGGCCGATCGTAACGACGACGGCCGCGTCGGTCCCCGCGAACGTAAGCGCGCCCGCCGGGCTCACAGCCGCAGGACAAACCGCCGCAATCAGGACGGCGGCGGCGATGAGTGATCCGGTCTCCTGAAAGGTGTGGCAGGCGGGGGTTGTTGGCATGGCCCACGATGGGCGTTGGGTGAAAGAAAAGGCCCCGTCCTTGAATGCCGGACGGGGCCTTTCTGGTGAATCCGGATTGTTTCAGGCGACTTCGGTGCTACTTCACTGGCTGTCGGCGACGGATAAACAGACCGAAAAGCCCCAGTCCGAACGCCGTAGCCGGTTCGGGAACATTCTGCTGGAAAGCCATTCCTTCGAGATCCCTGACGCCCAGGGCTCCGATGTCGGCCAGGAGCGAATTGTTGCCGTCCATGAAAGTCATTTCCCTCAGGCCCCTGCGTCTGGTCTCGCTGCCCAGCAGCACGTCGTTGGCAAAGTCGAAAGCCAAGGCCTCGAACTTGACCGAGCCGCCTTCGTCGCTGTCGAGCAGGTCGGTGATGGCGCCCGTGGCGACGTTCACCCTGTAAAGGTGGTCGTCCTTGTCGTCGGTGACATAAAGACGGCCCAGGACATCAAAGGCCATGTCCTGACCGTCGCTGACCTTCTGGCCGAGACCGGTGATGGGACCAATGACCGACAGGACCGAGCCCGTGGCCTGGTTGATGCTCACCAGGTGGTCCTCTCTGTTCGAGCCGCGGGTGCGCAGCAAACCATAAAGGGTGCCGCTCAGCGGGTCAATCGACAGTCCGGTCAGCTCATCGCCGCGAGGGACAACCGTCCGGTCGACCTGGCCGATGATGCTGACGATGTTGTCGCCGCTGGTCGTGGCCCCGTTCAGGTCGAGGCTGAGCAGGACGGGTTTGTGCAATCCGTTGAAGGTCTTGTTCATGCTCATGTAGGCCGTGCCGTCGGCGGCGACAGTGAAGGCTTCGATCTGCGACCCGACTCTCCTGAGCCTGCCCCTGTGGTCGTAGTACTTCAGCTTGCCATAGTCGGTGAAGGTGGCGGCGGCATCGGTGTAGTCGCCAATGGAGAACAACTGGCCGTTGTCCTCACCGATTCCCCACAGCGTGGGCGTTGGATCGGCCAATGCCGGCCTCGCGCCGAGCATGACGATCAACGATCCGAGTGTAATGGCCACCGCCGCAGCAGTGAACTTCCCGTGAAATTGACTTCGTGTGCAGTGTCTCATATTGTTCCTCCCCTCCAGGCCCGCCCGCTAGCCGAGCGGTGCTCGTAGTGCGGCGAAATTCAGATCAACTCCTTACCCCCATAGCCTACGCACAACGGCTCGCCGTGCAAACGAAGCGGGAGCCCGCAACCGGCCCGCCACACAACTCCTTGTCCTGCAAGCTGTTATGTCGCCCGGGCCGGGGCCGCAATTTTCTTGCAGGAGCCGCGCAGGCGAGAAAAGGGGGCGAAAAACGCCGCGGATCGTCGCATGCGCGGGTGCAGGGGGGAACGCGGCGCGCCGCGTGTCAGCCTTGGCACCCGACCTTGCCATGCACGGCATGTTCTGCTAGACTCGCCGGCTGGCCCGTCATGTCAAGCTCGCTCCGAGACGGCGAACCATGGCCCAGGAACCCGGTAGTCCTGATCTGAAGCATACGCGGGGAGCCGCCGTGACAACCTGCACTTCGGCCCGGAAGTGGGTGTACGTGTCAAGAAACACGATGCCCCCGTTGTCAGTTCCTGGCTCAGCGCTGTTTGGCGGATGTGCGACGATCTTCGCCAGTTACAGCACAAGAACGAAACCGAAGCAAGTATCCATTGCCACGATTCTCGCGATATCGTCCGGGTCATAAGACCCAACTCAATCGATGCGGTGATTACGTCTCCTCCTTATCCCAATGAGAAGGATTATACTCGCACAACCCGTCTGGAATCTGTCCTGCTGGGTTTCATTCAAACCAAGGCGGAGCTTCGGCGATTCAAGAAAACCCTCATGCGTTCAAATACCCGCAATGTCTACAAGGGTAATGCTGATGACCACTGGATTTCGAGTTTCCCCGAGATTGCCCGGATCGCACAAAGAATTGAGGAGCGGCGAATTGCTTTGGGCAAGACAAGCGGTTTCGAAAAAACCTATCCCAAAGTCGTGAAGCTGTATTTCGGGGGAATGGCGCGTCACCTGTCGGACCTGCGAACGGTACTGCGGCCCGGTGCAAGGTTGGCCTATGTCGTGGGGGATCAGGCATCGTATTTGCGGGTGATGATACGCACGGGAAAATTGCTGGC
>JAACEH010000163.1 GCA_011682595.1 Anaerolineaceae bacterium | reverse complement strand
ACCTGGGCCAAGCACAGACACTCCCCGTGTTCCGGCCATAAAGCCCCGAAACCGAACCCGGAGTATAGGCATCGGGGTTTGACCTGTCAACCGTAATCGTACTTCCCGGCTGCCAGACACCACGACACCACACCCCGCCCCCGGTCAGACGGCGTCGATGGTCACCTCGGCGCCGTCGGGGACGGAGCCCAGCAGCGCGGCGTCGCCGTCGATCTTGCCCAGCGGGTTGACGGGGCTGGCCGCCCGGGGCTCGGAGCCGCTGGAAGCGGGCGTCGGTCCCCAGAAAATGCAGAAGGCGCTGCCCGGGGGCCAGTAGGCGATCTCGCCGACTTCCATCTCTGCCCGGGCTTCTGTTTCCCGGTCGGCCGACACGGGAATCGAGAAGTATATCTCGTCGCCCCAGCGGTTGCCGCTGCCGCTGATGGGCAAAGCCTCCAGAAGTTTGGCCGCCGTAGCCGAGTCGTTCAGCTCGGCCTCCAGCGACACCTCACCGGCGGTAATGCGAATTCGGGCCATGGGTCGCTCCTTTCAGTTTCTTTTGTGTGATTGTCGGTTCCCCCCGCGGTCCCTATAATGCAGAAGTACTTTGCCGACTGCAAGGGAAATGAACCAGCCCGGGAGCATGCTGATGACGACGTATCAATCGCCGGCCGACGCCAGAATGGCCGAGAGGATCCAGGACCTCAGACAGGAGCGTCGGGCCATCATCCTGGCCCACAACTACCAGTCGGGCCCGGTGCAGGACATCGCCGACTTCGTGGGCGACTCGCTGGCCCTGGCCCAGCAGGCGGCCGCGGTCGAAGAGGCCGAGGTAATCGTTCTGTGCGGCGTGAAGTTCATGGCCGAGACGGCCAAGCTGGTCAATCCGCAGCGGACCGTGCTGATGCCCGACCAGAACGCCGGCTGCCCGATGGCCAACATGATCACGCCGCGGCAACTGGCCGAGGCCAAGGCCCGCCACCGGGGGGCCAAGGTGGTCTGCTACGTAAACTCCTCGGCCGAAACCAAGGCCATGAGCGACATCTGCTGCACCAGCTCGAACGCCGTCCGGATCGTCTCGTCGATCCCCGAGGAGCGGGAGGTGATCTTCGTTCCCGACCAGAGCCTGGGCGACTACGTGTCGCGGCAACTGGATCGCCAACTGATTCTCTGGCCGGGCTATTGCCCGACGCACCACCGCATTCTTCCCGAGCACATCCTCCAGCGCCGCAAGGAACACCCGGAGGCCCTTGTCCTGGTGCACCCGGAATGCACCGAGGAGGTTCGCCGCCTGGCCGACTTCGTCGGGTCGACGGCCCAGATACTGGCCCACGTGCACGACAGCGACGCCCCGGCCTTCATCATCGGCACCGAGATGGGCATCTGCCACACCCTGGCCAAGCGGAACCCGGACAAGCGGATCATTCACGTCTCACCGCTGGCCGATTGCCCGAACATGAAGTTGACCACGCTGGAAAAGATTCTCTGGTGCCTGGAAGAGATGCGCTTCGAGGTCGAGGTGCCCGAGGCGGTGGCCGACGGGGCGCGGCAAGCCATCCGGCGGATGCTCGACCTGTCGTAACGGACGCACCGGGCGCGGGCCACGGAAGTACGGCCCCGGCGCTGCTACGGAGTTTCGGTATAGGACCGCGGAACGAGCGGCAGGACCATGCGGCCGACCGGCTGAATATCCACCCGGTTGACGTCGTAGGTGATTGTTATTTCGGAGCATATGGTGGCCGAGAAGCCGTTGTTCCCCTTCAGCACGAGGGGCCCCTTGTGCACCCACGTGGCGTTGATGCCTAAACCGTCGCCGGCTTTCACCTCACGGCCCACCTGAACGAGCCCCTCGGTTGTCAGATCGCAGTAATCCTTCAGAATCAGGTCACGGTTGATTATCATGGCGGGAAACCCCGAGGTGGCCTCGATGTCGATCTCATCTTTGATTTTCAGTGAGTACATGGTGATCATTGTGCCGCCGTCGATGGTCACGCCGTCCTTCAGCTTGAAGTCAGGATCGCGGTTACTGTAGAACAGGTTGTTGGGATTGTTGGGCATGCCCATCGGTGGTTCCGCGTCGAGGCTCTTGCCGGCCAGTTCAATTGCAGTGTTGTCCAGGCCGTTGTAGTCGTACGAGGGCCTGTAGCCGTAGTACGTGATCGGCGGCAAGGGAACCGGGGCCTGTCCCGTAAACTGTTGGCCCTGGATGGTCCCGAAGTTGGTGATGCTCCCGACGGCATAGACGTTGCCGGTGACTCTCGCCCCGAAAGCGATGATCACGTCCTGGTTGCTGAAGACGTCGCCTTCGACCGTGGTTCCCGGCCGCAGTCGCAGGTTCCTCTCCGAGAGAATGGCGTAGGGCACCTGGAGCTTCGGCTTGTCGAAGACGGCCTGCACCGTTCTGACGGCCTTGACGTCGGCCAGACTGCCGGCTTGCCCACCGGCCACCACGGCCAGGCCGATCGCGGTCACCGTGTGCCGGTCGGCCGTCGAGTTGACAGTGATGTTGTAGTACATGTCGTACTTGCCGCCCAGCCCGTCGGAGCAGTCGGGCATCTGGTCGAAGGTGTTGATGCCCGGCCAATCCTCGCCTATCGTGTAGCCGACGTACCAGGGGTGAACCAGCCGCCGGTCGGCCACGGCAATGCCGTTCTGTGCAGCCTGCAGGGCGACGGCCGCAGCAACATAGTTCTCGCCCATCTGCGTCGTCCGCACAGCCGAGGTGATGGCCGCCAAGCCCAGAACGAAGATGACGCCGACAATTATCAGCACCATCAGGAGCGTGGCCCCCCGGGCGGCAGACCGCCCGCCGAGAGATGTCTCTCGGACAAGGGAGCCGAGCGAGATCCCCCGGGCGTCAGAACTGCGAGTAGAAACCGTTTTCGATAAATGGTGCACGCAAAGTCCCCGTTCCATAAAGACTCAGGTAAACCGTTTCGCCGCCCCCGGTGATGACGTTCTCAGGCCGAGACAGTTCAAGGGCGAATTCCACCGACGCCGTGTCGGGAAAGACCCGCTTGGGATAGAAGTTCAAGGTATCGACGTCGTTGCAGATCACGTTTCTGCTGGTGGTGTATCCGAATGTCGAGCCCGCCCACTCGATGAGGCCGAAGTCCTGGGCTTGCATGATGCTGGTCAGCCCGGCCGGAGTGATGGCCGCCATGGCGGTGCCGCCGGTGAAGGTAAGTCGCTCAACGACCCCCTCGTCAGCAACAAGCTGGTAGATGATGATCTCTTCCATGTCTACGGTGCCGTTCTCGTTCAGATCGCCCATCCACAGCACCAGCGAGCCGCCGTCGGTTACCCCGGCAACACGTGCCGCCCGCAGGTCGCGCTCCAGAAAGTCCATGCCGAACAGGGCCTGCCTGGACAAGTCAACGGTCGCCTCGCCCTGGCCGTTGTAACTGCCGATGGTCCAGGACAGCGTGGCCACGGAGGCAAGAATCAAGCTGCTGACCATCATGCCCATGAGCAGTTCGACCAGCGTGAAACCGCGCCGCCGCACCGGCCGCCGGCTGCGGCCGCGGAGAAATTGTCCCCTAAGGCAGAGTGTTCTCTTCATTGGTTATGAACCGTTTCAAGGTTACCAGTTCCTCGTCGCCATCGTAGACCCGAACGGTCAGCATCAGGATATCCGGGGGGTACCCTGTGTACTGGCCGGGCAGGTAATAGTATTGCAGCCACATGCGGCGGGTCAGGTTTGGAAACTCGTCGCTGGCCAGCCGCGGGCCGAAGACAGTGCCGAACTCGCCCGGGCCCTCAACAACACCGTGGTAATCGGAGTTCTCGTCGTAGAGGTCCCGCCAGATTTCGTTGTCCGAGGGGCCGAGGTCCGGCCACTGGCTGTAACTGAAAGTCTCCTGGGCCAGGCACTCTTCAATGAGCTGCTCGGCCAGCATGACGGCTACAATCTGCTTGGCCGTCCGCTGTTTCTGCTCGACAGCAGCAACGATCGGCGTGATAATGGCAGCCACGGCAATCGAAAGGACAGCCAAGGCCACCAGCGACTCGATCAGCGTAAAGCCTTTTTGTCGGTGTCCAGAGCACATAAGGCCCAATCCCCGGCGCGCACGGCGGTCGCGCACAGTGGGCATATCGGCAAGATAGGTAAGTTAGTTAAACCCAATCGGACCTTTTTTGCGAAGCAATCCCGTTCCGCCGACAATGGGAGGCGTTGGCCATGCCACGATGTCCGAAGTGCAAAATCCCCCTTTGTCGCATCGAAATCCAGGGTGTTGCCGTCCACACCTGCCCTGACTGCAAGGGCGAGCTGGTCGAGGACGCGCGTCTGAAGGCCCTTGAGCGGCGAGGCGACCCCACCTGGACAGAAGCCCAGAAGGACGCCCTCTGCGAACTGGCCGACCGCTCGAACGATCTGAACGAGACGATCTGCCCGCGGTGCGGCCGGGAGATGGAGAAGTTCCTGTTCCGCCACTACGCCAATCTGCAGGTCGACAAGTGCCGCGAATGCGGCGACTATTGGTTCGATGTCGGCGAACTGGAGAAGATGCAGATTCTTTACCACGAGGAGATCACCAGCCGCACTGAGGCCGACCGGGAACGGACCGAAAAGTTCGCTCGCAGTCAGACGGCCGCCGAGACCCGCAAGGCGGCGTTGCGCGACCCGGGCCGGCGGACGTCCCCCTCTCCGGCGATGGCCCGGCAGGTGGGGATAACCGGCGGACTGACGGCCTTCGTCGCCAGGATCGTCGCCCTGAACCAGGAACTGGAGCAGATCGACGAGCCGGCCAATCGTATCGCCGACGGCATCCCGGCCGACTACTCGATGCGTTCCGCCGCGCCGCCCGGCCGCAGCCTGATAGTTACCGCCGCCATCGCGGCCGTGATCCTCGCCGTCACTGCCCTGGCCCTCTACCTGTTGCTGAACCGGTGAGCGCCTTCCACCTCACGAAGATGGCGGCCTGCCGACGTACACCAGCGGCACAGAGCATGCGAGACGCACTCTGCGCTGCCTGCGG
>JAACEH010000162.1 GCA_011682595.1 Anaerolineaceae bacterium | reverse complement strand
CTGATCAACGGCCCGATCGCCAAGGCGTTCGCCAAAAAGAACCGTGTTGTGTCGCGGACCATTCAGATTCGCGGTATGCAGTCCCTGGAAATCCTTCACTACGCGATCTTCGGCGCCTTTGGCCGCGAGGACGAGCACATGTACGAGTTCCAGGTCGGCGGCAAAGGCCCGATGGACCCCAAGGCCCGAAGGTACGTGCTGACTGGCTCCTTTGAGAGTCCGATACCGGAGACGCCGAAGCCGGCCGGCGATGTGACGCAGACTCCCGTGGACTCGCTTGGCCTTAAGGTCGGTGACGCCTTCGGCTACTGGTTCGACTTCGGCGACGACTGGTGGCACCAGATCAACGTTGTGGCCATCAAGAACAAGGTGCCGCGCGGGAACTTTCCAAGAGTCATCAAACGGATTGGCGAAAACCCACTGCAATACGTAGACTGGGAGGAAGAAGATGGGCAATGACGAGGTCCCGACTCTGCAAGAGCTGGAAGCCGAGGTGCCTGAGAGTTATCGTGCCCGCTTTGTGGCCATCGTCGGTCTGACCGACGTCTTGTGCGACGCCCACCTGAATGCCGAGTACAAGGAACTCTGTCGGGAGATGGCCGTGGAGATCTGCCGGGACGGTTCCCCTGTGCTTCGCGGCAAGCCCGAGAGTTGGGCCGCCGGCGTTGTCTACGCTCTGGGCCGAGTCAACTTCCTGGACGACCCGAGTCAGACGCCGCACATGAGGTCGGCGGGGATTGCGAAGGGGTTCGGCATCTCGGTGGGGACCATGCAGGCCAAGGCGAAGACGATCAGTGAAGGGCTCGACCTGATGCCGTTCGACCCTGACTGGACGTTGCCAAGCAAGATGGACGACAATCCCTTGATCTGGATGCTGGAGGTCAACGGTTTTCTGATGGACATCCGCCACGCCCCCCGAGAGGCGCAGGTAGTGGCCTACGAGAAGGGCCTGATCCCCTACGTCCCGGCAGACCGGGCGAGCCAGCCGGAAACGCCGTGCCTCCGCCTTGCACCGCCGCCCGACGACTCCTGATCGCCCCCGGCGGGGCACCATCCGGCCTTCGTCATCATAATCCACTTCATGGCCGACCGTCGGGTTTGCTCCGGCCCCGTCCCGGGCCGCACAGTTCGACAAAGGATATGTTCGGACAGCAATCGTTCCCGTGGCCGAAACTGTAGCGCGTCTGGAAGGGTGATTCTGTAAGTGCTTATCAAACAGTCACTTCTGACATCCTGACGCGCTGGGGGTGAGTCCGGAAGTAACAGAGACAGAGACGCCCAAGAGGGAGATTTCGGGGCGTTTTGGAGGCAAAACGGGGTGGGTGAGTCAGGATGTATTCGCGACTTCCTGGCGCGCCGATATGGGCGAAAAGGCCGTAGATACTGGCCGAAACGGGCGAAGCCCACCGGCGCTGGCCAGCGGGCTCCATTTCGATGGAGACACGGTTTGAGAGAGCAAAATGGTGGAGGCGGCGGGAATCGAACCCGCGTCCGGATGTCGGTTGCTCGGGCCGTCTACGTGGGTAGTTGTCCCTTGAGACTCTCGATCCCCGGCGGCAAGACAACTCGCCGCATGGGGACCCAACCACTGCTGGGGTGTCCTCGGCCGCGCCGGTGGTCAACTTGGCCGAGTAAGCCCGCTGTCGGCGTCCGTCGGGATCCGCAGGCATAATCCCGGGGACGGGCTACCTGTAGTTTAGGCAGCCATACGCATGCCATTGTTGGCAATTGTTTTTGTACGAGGTGTTTTAAGGGGTCTCCTCGCAACCCCTCCACGCAGGCACCGAACACACTGGACCCCGTCGAGACCAATCGCCCCCACAATAAAAGGTCGAACTGTGTCTGCCCTGACCTCATCATTCTACCACAACCCCGCACAAGGGTCAAATGCCACCGGGGAGACATCTGAGGCGGGTCACGACAATCTTGCAAAAACCATGGTGAGCGGCTATCCTATGCGGTCGCACGGGGCAGTTGTCGGACCGGCGACAGGGGGCAATCGCCCGGAGACAGAAGGAGGTTACAATCGGCCATGGCGGAAACTGATTTCAAGATTCTCTGCATCGTGCCGGCCTACAACGAGGAAGAGGCGGTGGTCGCCGTGATCGAGGACATCCACCGGCACGTGCCGGCGGCCGACGTGCTGGTGGTCGACGACGGCAGCGTGGACCGGACGGCCGAGCGGGCCCATGCCGCCGGGGCAATAGTATGCAGCCTGAGCTACAACCTGGGCATCGGGGCCGCGGTTCAGACGGGGTTGAAGTACGCCTTCAGGAACGGTTACGAGGTAGCCATCCAGGTCGACGGCGACGGTCAGCACCCGGCCGAGGAGATCAACAAACTGCTGCGAGTCCTGAGCGACAATCCCGAGGTGGACATGGTCCTGGGCAGCCGTTTCCTGGAGGATACCAGCTACAAATCGCCGGTGTCGCGGAAGACGGGGATCAGCATTTTCTCGGCCGTGCTGAGCGCTGTCTGCGGGCAGAGGTTGACCGACACGACCAGTGGCTTCCGGGCCACCCGGGGCGAGGCGATCGGCTTTCTGGCCCGGTACTATCCTCGCGATTATCCCGAGGTGGAGGCCCTGGTCCTGCTGTACCAGGCGCGGTACGTCATTCGCGAGGTACCGACTCAGATGCGGCAACGACAGGGTGGCGAGACGAGCATCCGGCTGTTTCACGGCCTCTACTACATGGTCAAGGTGATGCTGTCGCTGTCGATCGAGTTGCTGAAACGGGCCAAGGGCCGCAAGGGCGACCCCACCTCTCTGGCCCGGCGGGCAATGGACTAACGGAGACTGAAGCCATGAACCAACTGGCCTCGATTGCCGGCCTGGCCCCGTTCCAGATTCTGACGATCGGTCTGGGTCTGGTAATTTTCATACTGACCTTCGAAATGATCCGCCGCGACCTGTTGCGGACCGCCTATGCTCTGCTGTGGCTTGTCATCGGCCTGGCCATAGTCTTCATCGGCATCTTCCCGGACACGGTCAACCTGTTGCAGCGCTACACGAGCATGACCTACCAGACGGCCATGTTGTTTCTGGTCTTCGGTTTTGTGCTGCTGTTGATGATGCAATTCTCGATCATCATTTCGCGACTCAGTGCCCGCAACAAGATGCTGACCCAGGACGTGGCCATTCTTCGGGAACAGTTGCGACAGGTGGCCGAACGCGTCGGCGGGCGGGAATCCGAGGACCGCAAAGCCGGGGCCTCTAGCGCCACATCCGGGGATAGTCCTTCGGCGGAAAAATGAACGTCCCCCGCGGGCAGGCGTAGACCTCGTAGTGCGAGGTCCTGACCACCGGCTTCTTCCACCGCTTGCGGTTCAGGTGTTTCAGATAGCTAAACAGACCGTTGGACTTGCGGTCGATCGGCAGGACGACAAATCGCACCTGGCTGTCGCCCAGGCCCTGGCGAACAATTTGCCACATGCCGAGGGCCTCGTCCGAGGCGTCCATGGCGTTGACGGTGCGCTGGTTGGTCAGGAAGCGCACCACCGGGGCCTGCGGCGTCAGAATAACTTCATCTGCAGCAAGTTCCTGCTGCTTGAGAAAGTCGGCCACCGGCTGCCAGCGACTCAGCTTGCCGTGCTCAACCACTTCGGCGAACCTCGGGTGGTGCGACCTGTAGAGGCCTTCGCGGAGAACCTTCGGCAGGTTGACCGCCAGAAAGATGGCCACGGCGATGCTGGCGTAGACCTGTGCGTTGTGCTCGCGCCGCCAGATGCCGAGAGCCGCACCGGCCAGGGCCAGCAGGCCGTCGACAAACAGGTAGACCAGCGGCGGCAGCACCAGGATCAGGTACCTGTCCGCCGGGTCGCCCCAGAGGACGATGAGCATGCCGACATAGACCAGCGGCGGCAGGACGATCAGCATCTTGCGTCTTTTCAGCATCCGCAGCGCCCCGTAGACCACCAGCCCCAGCAGCGGCGCGCTTCCTGCCAGCGGCAGCGTCTGACCGGTGAAGAGTTTGAGGCAGTTCGGCGGAAACTCGAGCAGAGCATGGCCAGAGAGATTGGCCCAGTCGACGTACTCGGTGAAGCGACCCGATATGGCCTGGAAGTAACCGCCCAGGCCTTGGCCATTTCCCAGCAACCAACCGCCGGCCAGCACCGCAGCGGCGAGCGACCCGGCGACGGCCAGGCCGCCGACCAGGCGTTTCCACAGCGGCAGGCGGCATTTCTCGAACACCAGGGCCACGGCAACGGTCACGACAATGACTCCGCCGACCATGCGCATGGCCGCGGAAGCCAGCAGCATCAGCACGCCGACCGGCAGCCAGCGCCACCCGCCGCGCGTGAATTTCTGCAGGCTCCACAGGGCCGCCGTCAGACAGAACAGGGCCGGCACGTCGCTCTCGATGCTCAGGCTGTGCACGTACAGGGCGACGCTCAGGCCGGTCAGCAGGAAGACGTTCAGTGCCGTCCTCCTGGAGCGGTCGAATCGGACGATCCGATAGGTCAGTACGGCGGTGGCGAAACCCATGGCCGACAGCAGCAGGTTTATCGGCCACAAGGCCTCGCCGAAAATCATGTAGGAGGCGGCCACCAGGATCGGTAAACCCGGCGAAGCACCGTGGTTGCCCGAGAAACCCTGTCCCGCGGCCAGACTGCGGCCGGCCGACAGATAGAGGGCCGAGTCGTTGCCGAACCGCCATTGGTTGTTGACGGCGAAGGCGTATAGCAGGCCCACCAGAACCGTTACCACGACCACCTGTCGACGGGTCGGCTGCCAGACCTGCGGATGCGGCGACACGCGAATCTCGATTCTCTGCTCCGGCATGTCGCACATCATACCTTCCGGGCCGACCGTCGGGCAAGCGTTAAGCCGGCGCCCCGGACGCCCAGGGGTGTCGCCCGGCGCGGGGAGGGTGCACGTCACGTTTGTAGGTGGATTTTTCATGCGACGGGGTGGCATGGGCTGCTTGCCAGCCCATGTCGTGGAATCACGGAACATGCGTCG
>JAACEH010000161.1 GCA_011682595.1 Anaerolineaceae bacterium | reverse complement strand
AAGTGCACCACCTTCAGCGAGGCGACGAAACTCTCGGCGGTCGGGTTCGGCAACCGCACCGGCGGCAGATCGCGTGACGAGTTTTCCTTGCCCATTGTCTCTCTCCTGAAAGTACGCACCCTAGACCGCAGCGAGTTCCTTGAAAACTTCCCCCGCGGCGTCCAACGTCTCCTGCACGTCGTCGGCGGTGTGCGCCGTGCTGAGGAACATGGCCTCGAACTGGCTCGGGGCCAGGTACACCCCCCTCTGGAGCATGCCGTTGAAATAGCGGCCGAACATCTCGGTGTCGCTGGCCGCCGCCGACTCGTAGTCGCGAACCACCTGGCCGGTGAAGAACGCACAAAGCATCGACCCCACGCGGTTGCCGTGCATCGCCAGGCCGCACCGCCGGGCCGCCTTCTGCAGGCCCTCGGCCAGACGCTCGCTCAGGGTCTCCAGCCGCTGGTAGGTTTCCGGCTGCGACAGAACCTCCAGCGTGGCCAGCCCGCAGGCCATGGCCAGGGGATTGCCCGACAGCGTCCCGGCCTGGTAGACCGGACCCTCGGGGCTGACCTGTTCCATGATGCGGCGCCGCCCGCCGTAAGCCCCCACCGGCATGCCGCCGCCGATGATCTTGCCCAGGGTGGTCAGGTCGGGCTGGATGCCGTAAAGTTCCTGGGCTCCGCCCCAGGCCACGCGAAAGCCGGACATCACCTCGTCGAAAATGAGGATAATGCCCTTCTCGTCGCAGAGCTTGCGCAAGGCGAAAAGAAACTCCGGCTCCGCGGGCACCACGCCCATGTTGCCGGCCACCGGCTCGACGATGACGGCCGCTATGCCGTCCCCGCGCTCGGCCACCAACTCACTGATGCCGGCCGTGTCATTATACCGCGCCACCAGGGTGTCCGCGACCACCGCCGCGGGAACGCCGGGGCTGGACGGCTGGCCCAGGGTCATGGCCCCGCTGCCGGCCTGCACCAGCAGGGCGTCGACGTGGCCGTGGTAGCAGCCCGCGAACTTGACCACCAGGTCGCGGCCCGTGCAGCCCCGGGCCAGGCGAATGGCCGACAGCGTGGCCTCGGTCCCGGAGTTGACAAAGCGAATCTGCTCGATCGACGGCACCGCCTGGCAGAGGATCTCGGCCAGCCGGGTTTCCCGCTCGGTCGGAGCGCCGAAACTCATCCCGTCGCGAAGTGCCCGCTGGACCGCCTCGACCACCGCCGGATGACAGTGGCCCAGGACCAGCGGGCCCCAACTGCCCACGTAGTCGAGGTAACGGTTGCCGTCCAGATCGAAGATGTGCTGCCCCTGGCCGCGAGCGATAAAGAGCGGCTGGCCGCCGACGGCTGCGAATGCTCGCACCGGGCTGTTGACTCCGCCGACGATAACCCGCCGGGCCGCCTCGAAGGCCGCCCGTGATTTGGGAATTTCCATTTGAGTTAACCTTTCGACTACTGCCCTGCGTAGCACAACGCTGCGCAGCACGAGCGCTCATCTTAGGCCCGCCACCGGGTGCGGTCAATGCTTTTTGAGCGACCCGCTTTTTGATCGCCCCCGGCGGTTGTCCGGTCCGGCACCGGGTGGCTTGGGTGGCAGGGGCTGCTTGTCAGCCCATGTCGTGGAATTACGGAACATGCGTCGCAAGCGACGCATGCCACCCGGTCGGGACGCATGGTGAAAACATCTGCGGCCACCGGCCGCGGCGCTTGGCTTGCCAAACGGCTTGCCCGCCAAACGGGTCTGTCCAAACGGTCTTGTGTTGACGGGCCGGGCCTGCTAGCATGTCGCTTCCGGACCGTGCACGACCTGGCGAACAGGAAGGCCGCAAATGGTACAGCACAGGAGCCTTCGGCGATACCTGGTGGGTTTTGACACCTCGTCCTTGCCGCAGATTTTCACCGACTGCCTGGTCATCGGCGGCGGCATCGCCGGGCTGCGGGCCGCCCTGGAGACGGCCCAGGCGGGGCCCGAGGTCCGCGTCACCCTGGCCACCAAGAGCGAGCTTCTGGAATCGAATTCCTATTATGCCCAGGGCGGCATCGCCGCGGCCATTGACCAGGCGGCCGATTCGCCCGAGAAGCACAAAGCCGACACGCTGGCCACGGCCTGCGGACTGGCCGACTCGGGCGTTGTCGAGATGGTGGTCCGTGAGGGGCCCGAGCGGATCCGCGAGCTGATCGACTGGGGCACTTCGTTCGACCGCGAGGGCGACCACCTGGCCCTGACCCGCGAGGGCGGTCACTCGGCGCGGCGCATTCTGCACGCCGCCGGCGACTCGACGGGCCGCGAAATAGCACAGACCATGGCCGCCCAGGCACGCGTTCATCCCCGCATCGTCATACGCGAGCGGACCTTCTCGATCGACCTGCTGACCGGCGACGACGGGGCCGTCCAGGGCGCCCTGCTGTGGAACTCCTCCAGCGGGCCGACCGTCTGCTGGGCCAGGTTCACGGTTCTTGCCGCCGGCGGCATTGGACGACTGTACCGCGAAACGACCAACCCCGAGACGGCCACCGGCGACGGCGGAGTTGGAGGACCTGGAGTTCGTCCAGTTCCACCCGACGACGCTCTACATCGCCGGGGCCAGCCGGGCCCTGATCTCCGAGACCGTTCGCGGCGAGGGCGGCCACCTGGTCGACCGCAACGGCTACCGCTTCATGAGCGATTATCATCCGGACGGCGAACTGGCTCCGCGCGACGTTGTCTCGCGGGCCATCGTGCGGCAAATGGCCAAGACCGATTCGACGAACGTCTACCTGGACCTGAAACATCTGCCGGCCGATCATCTCTACGCCCGCTTCCCCCTGATTCGCCGCATCTGCCAGGACTTCGACATCGACATTGCCCGCGACCTGATTCCCGTGCGGCCGGCGGCACACTACACCATCGGCGGCGTGCGGGCCGACGCCGAGGGCCGCACGACGTTGCCGCGGCTGTACGCCTGCGGCGAGGTGGCCTGCACGCGACTGCACGGGGCCAACCGCCTGGGCTCAAACAGTCTGCTCGAAGGGCTGGTCTTCGGTTATCGCGTGGGCATCAGCATCGCCGCCCAGGTGGTCGGCGCGAACTCGGGCGGCCGTCCGCCTCAGCTTGGTTTCACCGTCGACCGTAGCGACCGGACAGTGCTTGACGTGGCCGACGTTCGCAACTCGCTGCGGGCGGTCATGTGGCGAAACGTGGGCATCGAGCGCGACCGGCGGCATCTGGCCGAGACCGACCAGATCATCGAGTTCTGGCAGTCCTACGTCCTGGACAAGGAGTTCGACGACCTGCAGGGCTGGCAACTGCAGAACATGTTGCTTCTGGCCCGGCTGATAGCCCGCTCGGCGCTCGAGCGGCAGGAAAGTCGCGGCACGCACTTCCGCCTCGATTTTCCCGAGCGCGACGACGCCGTGTGGCGGAAGCACATCATCCGCTCCATCGCCAGGGCGGCCAAGTAGGCTTAGGGACTGTCGGTTGCGTTTTCGGAGCCGGTGGTCGTATGGTATGTTGGTGAATTCGCAAATGAGCACTGGCGAGCATCAGTGCCAGGAGCGTTCACTGTAGAATCCGCGCGACATCTGTCCAGGGGTTTTTCATCGCATGGGTCGGGCCAGAGGTTCGGCCGGTCACACCCGATGAAACGCAAGGCCTTTACTCTGGTTGAACTGTTGATGGTTGTTGCCATCATCGCCCTGCTGCTGGCGATTCTCATGCCCGCACTGTCGGGTGTCTTCCGGCAGGGGGTGGCCGTGCAGTGTGGCGCCAATTTGCACCAGATCGGCCTCGGCCTGGCACAGTACCGCTCGCAGAACAAGGGCTACTTCCCGGGCGGCCGGCCGGCCAGCAGTACGGGCGCAGTCATGAACGCCGGCAATGGCCGCAAAATCCGTCCCAGATGGTACGTCCACCTGTGGCCGACCATGGGACCGCCTTTTGACGAGCCCTCCACGACCGACCAGCGACAGACGCTCGATAATCCCGCCTACATGTGTCCGGCCGTACCGTGGGACGACGAGCGGAATTTCCCCTATGGTTACAACTACCAGTTTCTGGGCAACAACCGTAACAACCTGGCCGGCACCGACACGATCAACTATCCGGTCAGCATGAACGACATCAAGGTAGCGAGCCGTACGGTCGTGGCGGCCGACAGTATGGGCACCGCGGCCGACTATGCCGAAGCGGACCGACAGCCCTATTCGCCCAAGTCCGGCGACTTCGATCGTTACGGCAACCACGGCTGGACGCTCGATCCGCCGCATCTGCCCGGAGGCAACTACGTCTCGGCCAACCCCAATGTGTCGGGGCACCGCTCCAGCGTCGATGCCCGCCACAACGGCCAGGCCAATGTCCTGTTTGCCGATGGTCACATCGATTCCATGACGCCGGAAGAACTGGGCTACAACGTAGCCGAAGACGGACAGGTGCTGCACGACGGCGACAACACGCTCTTCTCCGGCGACGGGACGGACCGTCTGCCACCGACGGCTGACTGAGGTGGAGGGCGAGGGCGAACATGTCGCGACTGCTTCGTCTGATGGTTCGCCTGCCCGTGGGCCTGACCAGCCTGGCCCTGGCGGTGGCCATGATATTGACCTTGGCGCTGTATCCGTGTCCCGCCGAGGACGCCGACCAGATGCCGCGCGACGTGCGGGCCGATGTTCAACTGGCCCTGGACCGTCTGCAGGTTCGCCTGACCGGCCAGCAGGTTGAGCAGGCGGCACGCGCCCGGCGAGCCGATGATCCGGCCCGCCGGTTTCTTGTCCGGCGGATCAAGAGTGTCACCGCGGGTCTGAAGACGCCGCCCAAGGCGGTGCGCCTGTGGGTGCCCACCCGGCTCTTCTCGCAGGGCCGGCGGATCGGGGTGGTCGAGAAACTCATTCTTCTTCACGAAGAGGTCAGCGACGGCGTCCTGGCTCTGGTCCCGGGGCACGAACGGCCCGTGCGGTCCGAACCGTTGGGCCCGGCCTGGTATGCCGGAGAGACCCACGTGGCCGCCCTGCCCGAGTCCGCCGGCGACCCGGGCGACCGTTGGGAAATTATGGGCACGACACCTGTTTTCGACGAGCGCGGTCGCACGACGGCCCTCCTCGAGATGCGCTTCAGCGTGCCCCGGGCGGTGCCGCTGCCGATCTGGCCGCGATCCGTCGCCCTGATCGCCCTGGTCGCCGTGTTGCTGGCTTTCTGGGAAGTGCGCCTGGCCCTGCTGCGCGTTCTGATAAACGACCTGCTTGGTCTGCGGCTCTCGACGACCGCCTTGGGCCGCCGCATGGAACTTGAGCCGTCCGATGTCCAGACCCGCTTGCGAATCGACAGCCTGGCCTCCCGGGCCGAAGCCAGCGACAGGCTGTGGCTGGTCCGCCCCGGACAGCAAGAGGCCGGGCGTCCCCAGCCCCCGCCCAGGAATCTCGGGCTGGACCTGCCTTGCGTATGGACCGGCCGGGTTGAGCCGCCGCCCCCGAAGGACCAGGCGCCCGGCGACCGGAAAGAGACCCTGCTCTCGGCGACCATTGAAAACGAAACGCTGCTCCGCCGGCTGCTGGAGATTCTGTTGCCGCACGTCCGCGCCGACGGCGCTGTGTTGCAGGAGCAGATGCGCAGCCTCGACGACCTCTCGCTGCGCGTGGTCATCGAGATCTGCCGCCGCAAGCCCACCTCCCGGGAGTCGGACTCTCGCCCCAGGCAGGAACAACAATCCCGCGACGAATCGGACAAAACAGAATCGGACAATGAAGAAACGCCGTAACCCGCGCGGTGGGTTGCGGCGCTTCGGATCGCTCCCGCTCCGCCCGGCCGCCGCAGCTGCTCCGGCGGAGGAGGCTCGGTCCCTGCGACGGCTAACCTACCTCGATCGCCCTGGCGCCTTCCCAAGTGCCGTGGAGGTTGCATTTCTCGAAGGCCCGCAGGCCGCCGTTGGGGTCGTCGACATCACTGGCCAGCAGCACGGTGAAGGTCACCTTCGGCCCAGCCAGGCCGCCGGCCAGGTCGACCCGGGCCAGCAGGACGTGCCCCTGGTACAGCTCGATGCTCTCGATGTGGTGCCCCGGCTCGTTGGGATGGGCCAGCAGCTTGCCGGCCTGGACGGTCACCTCGAACGGTTCCCCGGCTTTCACACTGTCGGGCGCCTCGATGACCGGCAGGTGTTTTTTCTCCAAGTCGCTCAGGTTATCCAGGTCCTGTGGCGTGTTAATCCGTGTCAGCAGTGCAGGAAGTTCAGCCATGACAGTTCGGCTCCTTATAGTAACGGTTTCTCACAATAATGCGCCGGCTTGGCGGCCCCCTGCCGCCGCGGGAAATTATAAGCCGATCACCGTCGAGCAAAGTCTAAAACCGGGAAAAGATGCGGCCCTTACGACAAGCCGGGGTGGGAGCATGACCTACCGCGGCTTACCGGCCAGCCCGATCCGAGCCGACGGCCCAAGCGGCCGGAAGACGGCCTGATTCATTGGTTGCTGGCGCCTTGGCGGCTCACCAGTTTAACAGCGGCACGTCCAGCCACTCGCCGCCTTTCATTGCCGATTCGTGCGCCACGATGCCTGGCATGGTGAAGTCCATCGCGCGGATGACGTCGATTGGCGGTCGCTGGCCCACCTCCAGCGCGCGAAGAAAATCGGCGATCATGTAGTATTCGGAGGTTCCGTGGCCGCCTTTGCTGGCCTCTTCCGGCGCGTCAGGATCCACTATAGGGCAGGACATGGCGTGCGCGTTCCCGTAGTTGCCCATCTCGGTGCTGTAATAAAGCCCCTCGCCGCGATCGCGCTGGTTCTCCAGGTGTCCCTTTGTGCCGTAGAGCGAATACCAGACCATGTGGGGTCGGGATGCCACCTGGCTGCGCAGTATCTTGACGATCGCCCCCTTCTCGGTCTGGAAGAGCGCGACCTCGATGTCCAGGAACCCGGGATGGTCCGCGTACTGCGGCATCTTGTTGAAGCCCGTCGTCAGTGCGCAAGCCTTGACGACGCGGTCGTTCATGAGGGTCAGCACGGGCCCGAGCGTGTGCGCGCAATACCAGATGGGCGGTCGCTCGTGCCGCCAGTAGTACTGGCCGGTATCTTCGTTGACTAACAGATTGGTAATCTCGTGGATGTACTCGCCCTCGGCGTAGTAGATGCTCCCAAGCTTGCCCTGATGGACCAGCTTCTGCCACTGGCGAATGTAATGGAAGTAACAGTAGTTCTCCGCCATCATGTAAGCCATGCCGCTTTGCCTGACGGCGTCGACGGTCGCTTGGCAGTCTTCGAGGGTATAGGCGGCGGTCTGCTCGCACAGGACGTGCCGGCCGCTCTCCACGGCCTGGATAGTCTGCTCGGCGTGGAACGTGATCGGGGTGGCGATCATGACGATGTCCATGGGCGCATTCAGGAAGTCATCGAACGCGGTAAACAGGCTTGAGTCCGGCAGTTGAAATGCTTCGGCCGTCCGCGCGAGCGTCTCCTGGTTCGTGTCGCACAGCGCCGTCACCTCGACCTTGGGGTGGGCGCTGAAGACGTCCACGAAACCTTTGCCTCTGCTCAGTCCCACAATGCCGATTCGCCATTTCGCGGTCACTTTGTTTTCTCCTGATATAGTTCGTTCAACATCTCTAGGGCATTTCCCACCATAAGGGCCACACCCTCGTGGGATGGCCGGGCGGAGCGGGCGATCAGAGATTCGTAGCCGCCAGCCTCCCAGGCCGAACGGGTAACGAGATACCCGAGATAGTCTCCGCCTAATTCGACGGGGTAGGTCCATGGGAAGGGGCTTTCCCGCTTGATCTTGAGGCCCCATTCCACGAAGATTTCGCCCGGCAGGCAGGCAAAACCCACCTCGCCCACGCGCCACGCCTGAAGGAGCGTCTTCGCCTCGGTCTTGCCTTCCTGGCGCATGATCTGAATCTCCCGCCGGAAGACCTCTTGGGACTCTATGTCCCAGGCTGACGCCTTGATGCGTTCCTCTTGGTCCACTGTGAGATCGCGGTACGGAACTGTAACCTCGCGTTTGATGGACCCCAGCGACGCGACGCCCTCAGCCGGCAGGCGTTCGTCGAGCTTGCGGATGATGACGTCGGCCAGAGCGTTCCCGACCTCGCGATGCTTCAGTCCGGGGGAGTTCAGATCCCCGAATGCTCCCGGAACAAACAGGGTGGAGACGCCTGCGCCGAATCGCTCGCGAATTCGGCCGGCGACGACGCCCGGATAGTCTGCGCTGAAACGCAGCCCGAAATTGGTGTTGGTGTGCAGTGCAAACTGGAAGAGCACGGCCATCAGGTCGCCGCGTTCATCGTCGAAGGCCAGGATGCCCACTTCCGGGTCCGTGGGGCCGGCCGAGCCGACGGACTGCACCTGCCGGGGTGCCCGCGCCAGGTTCCACGCGTTGATGGCGCGCCCATCCTTGAGGAGAAGACGCCGGTTCTGCGACAGCCCCGCGTGGAATCCTCGAAGCCGGCTCATACGGGCGGGCCGCATCCCGGAGTGGGCCTTCCGGACGGCCTCAGCCACCTTCCGCGGCAGGCTGGCGAGCCACTCCACGCGTCAACTCCGCCTTCCTCGGCCCCAAACATCGGCGCCGTGTAGGGACCGGTGTGGGTGTGGCTGGCTGCCCAGACGATGTTCCTCGCCGGTATACCCGTCTGCTCCGAAGCAAGTGCCACCGCTGCATCGCCTTCCGTGCGGCAGAGCTTCGCGAGGTCTAGGATTACATAGGCGAGTATCTGTCCGCCACATTCGAGAACGAGCGCCTTGGCGTAGAGTGGATCCTCGACGCCGATGGAAACCCTGGGCTTGAGCGCGCCGCAGAGCGCCGTCCCCACCGGAGGCGTGATCTCTACTTCAGCCGTTCCGGCGAGCAATTCGCTTCCCATATGTTGCAGCACTCCCTGCTGGATCACCGATTGCTTATATTTTGTAAAGTGCGAAGTAAAACCGCGGCGCGTGGCGGTGCAAAAGCGTGGCGCTCAACCGCGCAACCTATCCCGGACCGTCCGGGGTGTCAAGGGTTAACTTCTCAGGCTTCTCAGGCCCGCCGCTCAGGGCACCAGGAACGAGTCTTTCCGGTCGCCGATGCGGCTGGTGCCGTCGTTGTAACTGTCGGGCTGCTCGGCCCAGAGGCCGGTCGAGGAATCGCGGGTGCTCTGAATCCAGATGTTGTTGCCGTCGATGCCGACCTCGGGGTTCATTTGGAACTCGACGTGACCGTCGGCATAGAGACAGTTCTGCCCCTCGAAATCGTGGTTCGGACTGTTCAGCTCCCAACGTTCGCTGGCCCTGGAGCCGCGCCGCGGGCTGGCCGAGGCCATGTCGGCCCGCAGGGGACTGGCGTCGGCGGCTACGACCAGGTCCGGGTCGGCGCTGTCTCTCGTGCCGCGGCCCAGTTGGTTCTGATAGCTGTAGCTGCAATTGTGAATGTTTTCGAAGCCCCACCAGGAGTCGGGATCGAAACTGGTAATTTCATTGGCCTCGTCGTGGCTCGGGCAGATGAAGGCCTTGGGCATGCTCATGCCCTGGCGGACGAGTATCCACCAGCAGGAGAGGTTGTTGGTGAACGGGTCGCCGGAGTCGGCGTCGATGTCGCGGTCGCGGATTGCGCCGGTCGCCGGATCGAAGCCCGGCCCCCAACTTTCGCCCGCACGGCCGCTGTAGACGGTCGGCCACCGCCCGCGGTTGCCCGAGGAGTAGACCTTGATCGACTGGCCGATCGACCGCA
>JAACEH010000160.1 GCA_011682595.1 Anaerolineaceae bacterium | reverse complement strand
TCCAGAAACAGCCGCATCGCGTGAGGAAGTACTTCGAGGCGAAAACGATAGCCTATGCAGCATAATTTATGGCCGGGTTAGTAGTACTACAGTCGCGCTTCATGGTGCGCGGGCTTGATAGTGGCAGTTTCGGGCGGTGGCTTGGTGGCGGCGACGCCAGGTGGACCAGTCCAACAGGCGAGGGAGGTCATGCTCGGTCGCGGTGAGGACGGCCAGGAAGAGGCGGCGAACTTCCGGGGCGCTCAACGGGATCAGGCCCTCCCCCTTTTTTGTGTCGTGGCCTCCTTCTCGGCGGCGGCCGCTTCGGTTCGGGTGGTGGCGAGGAAGGCCATCGCGAGCATCGAGAGGGTGATGTGTAGAGTCGCGGGCCTTTCGCGCCATTGCCGACGCTGTGCCGGAACCATTCGCTGACGGCTTTGTCGGCGACGATCGCATCGACGCGTTGCCTGCCGACTTGAGGCCCTTCTTGAGAAAACCCGTCTCGTCAACGACCAGCAGGCCCGGCTCGTCGCGGGCCAACAGATGCTCTAAAGGGCATAGCCGACCAGCACGTCGCGAACGGTGTCGGCGTTCCAGACCGCCCGGTCCAAGAGCCGCTGCAAACCGTGTGGCGTCGCGTCGCCGAGATACTCCGCCAACTGCCACATGTTCTTGCGATCCAGGCGACCCAGCAAACCGTGGACATACCCCTGAAGCTCGCCGCCGGAGATCCTTCCGGCCAAAACACGTTTCCACCCGCCGGCACAACTCGCCGAACTTCTTCGCCCACCCCGACACCGCCGCTGCATCCATGCTCATCACCGATTCTCCCCGCCGGAACGCCTTGTCCTGATAGGAATATCATTGGCCAAACATGAAGCGCGACTGTAGTACTAGGCTTGGACATTGTGGCCCGTAAGACAACAGGCCAAGAGAAGCGGACACGGAAAGGACGGTGACGGATGGCGAGCGTTTCGACTGACAAGCGAACCGGGGCACGGGCGGTGCTGGTAGTCTGCCCCGACGGTAAGCGGCGGCCGATTCGCCTGGGCAAGGTGACCCGGGCGCAGGCCAATGAAGTGAAGCGGCACGTTGAGCATCAGGTGACCGAAGACCACTACCGCAGCGCGACGCAGAAAGCGACGCAGCAAGTCCGAGAAGTGCCGGAAATGGAGGGCTGTGCTGGGGAAGGAAACGGGGCGAAAACGGATTTGCAGGCCACCGCAAACGCTTTCACCCCATTACATATCAACATGGTGGGCGTTGAGGGACTTGAACCCCCGACCTCATGGGTGTGATCCATGCGCTCTAGCCAACTGAGCTAAACGCCCGTGTCGGGCACATTATAGCGACCCGACGAAAAAATCCAAGCCAATTAGCGCCTCGCGAGTCACAGCTTTCGGTAACGCTCCAGGGCGGCGATCGTCCGGGCCATGTCCTCCGGGACCGGGGCCTCGAACTCCATCTGCTTGCCGGTGATGGGGTGCCACAGGGCCAACCGCCGGGCGTGCAGGGCCTGCCGGTCGAGCAGCACTGTCTCGGGTTCCTCCGCCCGACCCGTCAGGTCGCCCAGCCTAAGCTTCGACCGGCTGGAATACATCGAGTCGGCCAGAATGCGACAGCCCACGCCGGCCAGGTGAACGCGAATCTGGTGCGTGCGGCCGGTCCGCGGCCGGGCCACAATGACCGCGAAGCCGTCGAACCTTTGCTGCACCTCGTAGCGCGTGATGGCCTGGCGGGCATTGAGGCCGTCGATGGCCATCTTCTCGCGAACCCTGGGGTGGCGGCCGATCGGCCGGTCGATCACGTCGGCGTCCAACTCCGGGCGACCTTCGACCAGGGCCAGGTACTCCTTGCGAACGCGGCGGTTCTCCCACTGCCGGGCCACCTGGGCGTGGGCCATGTCGTTCTTGGCCACGACGATGACGCCCGTCGTGTCGCGATCCAGACGGTGGACGATGCCCGGCCGCTCGGGGCCGTTGATGCCGCTGAGTTGCTCGAAGTGGTAAGCCAGGGCGTTAACCAGCGTGCCGCCCCAGTTGCCGCGGGCCGGGTGGACGATCATGCCGGCCGGCTTGTTGATGACCACCAGGTAATCGTCCTCGTAGATAACATCCAGCGGGATGTCCTCCGGGACGATCTCGTGCTTCACCGGCGGCGGAAGTTCCAGGTGCACGATGTCGCCGGCGGCCAAGTCGCACGACGGTTTGACCTTGCGGCCATTGACGGTGATGCCGCCGGCGCGAATCAGTTTCTGGAAGAAGACTCGCGAGCGGTCGCTGAACCGCGCCGCCAGGAAGCTGTCCAGACGGCGGCCGGCGTGCACGGGGCGGACCTTCAGTTCGACGATCTCGGTCGGGCCGGGTTCTTCGTTATCGAAATCATCTTCGAGAAATTCCTCGTCTTCGCTCTTGCGCGGGCCCTGATCGGGTGGTTCGCTCATCGCTGACTGCTCCGGGGGTCGCAGGTGGCAAAATTGACGGGGACAACCGGCCTCGGCCGACTGCCCCCGGAATGTCTCACAGACCTATGCCTGCCGTAGCGGCTACGGCCCGCAAAGGCAGGTCGCCTCTGGCTGCTCAGCCGAGCAGGCTCTTGGCCGTATCGACCGCCGAGGCGGCGTCCGGCGCATAACCGTCGGCCCCGATCTCGTCGGCATAATTCTGCGTCACCGGCGCGCCGCCGATCATGACCTTGGCCTCGTCCAGGCCGGCTTCCTTGAGGGCCTTGACGACCTCGGCCATCTGGGGCATGGTCGTGGTCAGCAGCGCCGACAAGGCGACCACGCACTTGCCGGTGCTCTTGACGGACTCGATAAACTTCTGGGCGTCAACGTCGGTGCCAAGGTCGTCGACGGCAAAGCCGCCGCCTTTGAGCATCATGCCCACCAGGTTTTTGCCGATGTCGTGCAGGTCGCCCTTGACGGTGCCGATGATGATGCGGCCGGTCGGCTCGACACCGGTCTCTGCAAGCTTGGGCTCAAGGATTTCCAGGCCGCCCTGCATGGCCCGGGCGGCGATAAGCACCTCGGGAACGTAGACTTCGTTGTTCTTGAACTTCGCCCCGATGATATTCATGCCGGAGATCAGCCCTTCCTCGAGAATCTTCTTCGGGCTAACCCCCTCGTCCAACGCTTCGGTGACCAGTGTGGTCACCGTCTTGCGGTCGCCCTTCTGCAGAGCGGCACTCATCCCTTCCAGATCAGCCATTGAATTGCTCCCTATCGGTTATGTTTGTCCCATATTCCGAAGGCACCGCGTTGTGCCTATTCTTCCTTGCCGCCATCCTGCTGCTTCTTCTCCGTCTTCGGCGAAGACTTCCCGGTTTCCGAAGGCTCGCCCTTTTCGCCCTCTTTCCCGCCCTCGGCGTCCTCGGCCTTCTCCACGTGCCTCATCACCAGCGGCCGGGCATTACGGATGGTCTCAATCCGCTTATTGGCCAGCTTGGCGATCGCCGTGTCGGGCATCTGTTCGGCCAGGCGGGTCAGCCGGTCGATGGCCTCGGTCGCATTGCCGCGAGCCATGACCACGCAGTCGGCGCCGAAGCGGGCCAGTTCGCCGACCCGTCCCTCGGCATCTTTCAGTTCGTCGAAGGCTTCCCCGGCCTGGGCCAGATAGGTGTCGGCCTCGGAAGCCTCCGTCTCGTCGGCCCGGGCCATGAGGCCCCGATCGTAAAGCCTGTTGGCGCGGCTGAACTTGGCCAGGTCCAGCACCGGAGAATCCGGATGTTCCTCAATGTATTTGTCCAGGGCCTCGAGCTGCAGATCGAGCTTCTCGGCCATGGTCAGTCCCGGCACCTGGCCCACACCGGCATTCACGGCGGACATCAGCAACAGCGTGGCCTCGTTTGAAACGTCCAGCGACGGCTTGTAGTATTTCTGGTAGGCGATCAGGCCGGCGGCTACAAGGATAATGGCGATGAGAATGTGGCTGATGTACGGCTTGACCCGTGTAATCGAGTTCATTATCATCTGGGCCAGTTCGTTGGTCGCCAGTTCTCGCCGTTGGTCGGACTTCATGTTCGCCACCTCAACTCACAGGACCTCGCAAGTGCAGCCCGCGGGATACTCTAAGAACCCGGCCGCCGCGGGACAAGGGGAAAATGCTAACCCATGTGACCGCGAATAACAATCCAAAACGCCCCGCCGGCAACTCTTTTCCGGCGGCCACTCTCTGCGGCCGCCCGTTTCGTACTCCCGGCACGGCAGTATACCGAAATCCGCTGGTTATGGGGTGATGTCGGTCACACCTTGAGGCCGGCCAGGCGCTCGGCGTTTTCGAATGCCGCGGCCACCTCATCGTCCGACAGGCCGGCCCCGCGGAGAACTTGCTCGGCGGCCGCCCGGTCGCGCAAATCTCCCACCAGGTGGGCATCGGACCCGAAGATCACCTTGGCCCCCACCCGACGGGCCGTGGCCGCCACGTGACCGTTGGCCAGCGAGTGGCCGCGGCGGCCGGAAATCTCCAGCAGCACACCGCCCTCCGCCGCCGCGAGGGCCTCCTGGTCGGTAATCGGCCCGGGATGGGCCAGGATGTCGACCCCGGCCTCGATGGCCGTCCGGTTCGTCCCCGGCAGGACCGGCTCGACGGGGCTTTCGCCGTGACAGATGACCACCTGGGCCCCGAGCTGGCGAGCCCGGGCCACCAGGTCGGCAATGTGCTCCAGGCGACAATGCGTCAACTCGCATCCGGCCAGGACCTTCATCTCCATAACGTCGCTCAACTCGCGGGCCGCCCGGACCAGAATCGGCAGCGTAACTTCCAGTGTCCCGTTATCGACGTGGTCGGCCAAGGCCACGGCCCGAAAGCCGCGAATCTCCACCCGGCGAACCAACTCGGCCAGCCCCAGTTCACCGTCGGACAGAAAGGTATGAGTGTGAAAATCGATCATAGCCACCACCCGAGAATAACAATGGTACGCCCGGCGGGACTCGAACCCACGACCTGCGGTTTAGGAAACCGCCGCTCTATCCACCTGAGCTACGGGCGCACACTA